>JANNFJ010000196.1:0-5268 GCA_031379725.1 Calothrix sp. OTE_75_metabat_31 | reverse complement strand
CTACTCCCCTAATTCGTTAACTACTAACATTATTGAGCGTTCAATTTGCCCTAACGTTGGGAACACTAAGTTAACAACTATAGTGTTCGTTCGATCCATAGGGCAACAGCATGAGTGTTCGATATTTAAAACCAATCAAATGGTGGCATTGGATTGTCGGGATTTTCCTGTTAACTGGTGGGGTAAGTGTAAGTGCGTTATTTCATTTGACGCAATCGCCACAACCTTCCAATTGTTTAGCTGAGTTACAGTCCAAAGATTCTGTATCCGCAACTATCTATTGTGCGACTGCAACCGTCGATGAACAAGACCCAGATAAATTATCCCGTGCAATCGAGTTAGTTAATGCCATCCCCCAAGATAACCCTTTACGTGCAAACGGGGACAAATTAATCGAGAGATGGTCGCAAGCACTTATGTATTTAAGCGAAAAAGCATTTCACGAGGGTGATTTATCTAAAGCAATCCAGACAGCAGAGTTAATTCCCACAAATATTTCGCTTCGTGAATCTTCACGGGGGCAAATCAAAAAATGGCAGTCGATATGGTCGCAAGCTGAAGAAATTTACAAAAGTGCTGAAGCGAAAATGAAAGATAATGAATCAAAGGATTGGTATGCAGCATTGAGTACAGCTAAACAATTGAGAACTTTAGGAAATGAATATTGGGCAAATACCAAATATCAGGAACTAGTGCATAACATCCAAGATATTCGAGAGGAAAAAGAAAAATCTGAAAAATCTGAAGATGAAGCTAAATTAGCGGCAGCAAATTCAAATAAGGATTCAGGAGAGAAAGAAGCGCAAACAGACGATTTTTCCCAATTGAAAAAAGCCCGTGCCCTTGCAAATTCTGGAAAACTTGATGATATGCGAGCAGCAGTTATTGAAGCTAGCGTGATTATTACCGAACCGCATTATCAAGATGCCCGCAAACTCATCACCTATGTTGAGAATAAAATTGCGATTATGGAAGATAGTACATATTTAGAAAATGCGAAAAAACTAGCCAAAAAGAATAACGAAACTTCGCTACAGATGGCAATCAATGAAGCTGGTTTAGTAGCTAAAGACCGTCCTTTATATAAGCAAGCAGCAGTTCAAATTTCAACTTGGAATAAATTGCGATCGCGGATTTTATCCCAAGCTAATAAACTAGAAAAAGCTAGTTTAAAAAATAAAACTAGCAGTGAAGAGATTCCGGACAAAGTTGAAAAAATAGAGTTAGAAGCAGTTCTAGAAAAACCGAGGATACCAGATACTTTTCCTTCTTCTCTAGAAATACAGTTGGATGAAATGAAAGATACTTATTCACGATTGGAAGAATTAGAAAATAGGGAAATACAGCAAAAGCGTTAAATAATTGAGAAGTTTTTTATAAAGGTGTATTTACCATTTTTTTTATTACAATTAATATAATTTAATCAAACTACTATTTGATTTTTGTTGGCGTAGCCTGCGCTTTGCGCTTAAAGATACGTAGGGTGCGTTAGCGACAGCGTAACGCACCGTTTCGAGGTCTTGGTGCGTTACGCTAGCGCTAACGCACCCTACACATACTTCGATATTTAAGGTGGTATTACCCCTCATTTAACTTTTTCGTTATCCGACAGTATTGTAAGGGCACGATATATCGTGCCCTTACGGCATATTCGGCACAACGAAGGATATAATCCGCTTACATCCAAGCGGTGGTAGAAACAACTCTCTAGGCTTATACTAGGAACACCGCCAGTGTTCCTAGTATAAAATCATGCCACGCATTTTTGATAACATCGATTTACAGCTATTACCGATTTTGCGAGAGACTCTCAAAGTCTCTACTCGTGCTGATTTTTGCGTTGGCTATTTCAACTTGAGAGGCTGGCGGAGAATTGATGATTTAATTGAACAGTATGTAGGTGGAGAAACATCTTGTTGTCGTTTACTAGTGGGAATGCAAAGCTTACCCAGTGATGAGGTGCATACGGCTTTTACCCTGGGAACTGGAGAAGGTCGTCTTGATAATAGCAGTATTATTCGCTTCAAAAAAAAGATAGCGGTTGAGTTTAGACAACAGCTAACTATTGGTGCCCCGACAAATGAAGACGAAGCTGGATTGCGACGGTTAAGTTATCAATTAAAAACTCATAAATTAGTTATCAAACTGTTTTTAGCTCATCCTCTCCATGCTAAGTTATATCTCGTTCACCGCAATGACCCCAATAGTCCCATAGTTGGGTTTTTAGGTAGTAGTAATTTAACTTTAGCTGGACTGAGAAAACAAGGGGAACTAAATGTTGATGTTTTAGACCATGATGCTTGTAATAAACTGCAAAAATGGTTTGATGACCGTTGGAATGCTTACGGTTGTATCGATATTTCTAAAGAGTTAGCAGAAATTATTGATAACAGTTGGGCAAGAGCAGAATTAATCCCACCTTACCATGTTTATTTAAAGATTGCTTACCATTTATCCCATGAAGCGATCGCAGGTTTATCGGAGTTCCGGATTCCGCGTGAATTTAACAATTTATTCGATTTTCAAAAAGCTGCTGTGCAATTAGCAGCACGTCATGTAACTCGACGTGGTGGGGTAATTGTTGGGGACGTTGTGGGTTTGGGAAAAACGTTAGTAGGAACTGCCCTAGCAAAAATACTGCAAGAAGATTGTTTACTCGAAACGCTGATTATTTGCCCGAAAAACTTAGCACCAATGTGGCAGGAATATGTCGATAATTATCGGCTGTATGCTAAAGTTATGCCCATTAGTAAGGTTCAGAATAAGTTGCCAGAATTACGACGTTATCGGGTGGTGCTAATCGATGAAAGTCATAATTTACGCAATAGGGAAGGGAAAAGATATCGTGCGATCGCAGAATATATAACTGCCAATGAAAGCAAATGTATTCTCCTTTCAGCTACTCCTTATAACAAAACCTATTTAGACCTTTCTGCACAATTAAGATTATTTGTTCCTGAAGACCAAGATTTAGGCTTTAGACCTGAAGCTTTAATTAATCAACTCGGTGGTTCTGCATTAGGTGAATTAGAATTTATTCGGAAGCATCAATGTTCGGTACGGTCTTTAGCTGCGTTTGAAAAAAGCGAATATGCCGATGATTGGCGAGAATTAATGAAGCGTTATATGGTGCGACGAACGCGGTCGTTTATTAAAGATAATTATGCTCATACTGATGATATTGGGCGTAAATATTTAGAATTTTCTGATAAACGACGTTCTTATTTTCCAGACCGTTTACCCCGCACCATTAAGTTTACTTTAGAAGCATCTGAGGAATCCTATTCTCACCTATATTCGGAAGCAGTAGTAGAATTAATCAATCAATTAAATCTACCGCGTTATGGGCTGGGAAATTATGTAGCCGCTAACAAACAAACACCAACTGAAAGCGAACAACGTCAACTTAATGCTTTATTTCGTGGTGGACGTAGGTTGATGGGTTTTTCTCGCACTAATTTATTTAAACGTTTAGAAAGTAGTGGTTTTGCTTTTATTCAATCAATCGAACGCCATATTTTACGTAATTTTATTTATTTATATGCCCTCGAAAAAGGATTAGATATTCCTATCGGGACTCAAGATGCGGATTTATTAGACACAGGTAATAGTGATGAAGATTCTGATTCGATAGTTGCTGCTTTATTTGATGTCGAAACCGAAGATGATGACCTGATTCCCTCCCCACCAGCAGAAATAGGAAATGAAATAACAGAAAAAAGTTTCCGTCAAAAAGCAGAGTATATTTATCAAGAATATACAACTCGCTACAAACGTCGCTTTAAATGGCTACGTTCAACATTATTCGATATCAAAAAGCTCAAAAAAGATTTACTCGATGATGCCAAAATATTAATTGATGTACTGGAAAGCTATGGAGAATGGAAACCTTCTCAAGATGAAAAGCTTGATGCTTTAGTTAAATTATTAACTAAAACCCACGCAAATGAAAAGGTACTAGTTTTCACGCAGTTTGCAGATTCAGTACGCTATATTACAGATAATCTACAAATAAGAAATATTACCCATATCGCAAGTGTAACGGGTCAATCTTCAGACCCTACCGAATTAACTGGAAAATTTAGCCCTGTTAGTAATGGAAAACGCGCTAAAGTTACACCATCCCAAGAATTGCGGATTTTAATTGCCACTGACGTATTAAGCGAGGGTCATAATTTACAAGACTGTGCAATTATTGTAAATTGGGATTTACCCTGGGCAATTATTAGATTAATTCAAAGAGCAGGACGAGTCGATAGAATCGGACAAAATGCCGAAAAAATTCTCTGTTATTCCTTTCTACCAGCAGAAGGTGTAGAACGGATTATTAATTTGCGAGGGAGACTTCGCAAACGATTACAAGAAAATGCCGAGGTAGTAGGAACCGATGAAGCATTTTTTGAAGATGATGATGCACAAATAATTCTAGATTTGTATAACGAAAAATCGGGAATTTTAGACGGTGACGAGGATACCGAAGTCGATTTGACATCCGAAGCATTCCAAATCTGGAAAAAAGCCACCGATGACAATCAAGCATTGAAAAAGACAATCGAAGAAATGCCCAATGTCGTCTATTCGACCCGTGCCTATACTCCGCAACCCGTACCACCCGAAGGAGTATTACTGTACATGAAAACTACCGAGGGTAATGATTCTTTAATTTACGTTGACCGTGACGGTAATAGCGTTACGCAGTCACAATTAGCAGTATTAAAAATGGCAGCTTGCGAAGAAAATACCCCTGCTATTCCTAGAGATAAACAGCATCACCAGTTAGTTAAAAAAGGTGCTGAACTTTTGGCAGAAGAAGAAATAAATATGGGTGGTCAATTAGGTAGACCATCGGGGGCAAGGTTCCGCAGTTATGAACGATTAAAAAGTTACGTTCAAGAAATGAAGGGAACTTTATTTATTACCGAGGAACTATTAAAAGCAATCGATGATATTTATCGTTACCCGTTACGACAGTCAGCGATTGATACTTTGAATCGGCAATTAAGAAGTGGTATTAGTAATCAACAATTGGCAGAATTAGTTGTAGCTTTGCGGATGGATGAGCGTTTATGTATTGTTAGCGAAGAAGTAGAGAAACGGGAACCTCAAATTATTTGTTCGTTAGGGTTATTTGAAGAATAATATTTTTCACAATAACCCCGATACTGTGGGATAACGAAAAATCGTTGTATAAAATTTTAGACCCATGCCACTGGTAAATGCTGGATTAGACCCCTCGCTTACCCAAAATATCGCCCCAGGGTGTAACCC
>JANNFJ010000141.1:0-5844 GCA_031379725.1 Calothrix sp. OTE_75_metabat_31 | reverse complement strand
AAATTTGAGCGTCGGTTTCGGTCGATGCTTTATAAATCTTGCCGTCCGGAGCTTGTAATAAAAAACCGCTTCCCTGCATCTGAATTATTGTGTAATCGCCATTTACACGAGCGCGATCGCTTGTTCGTACTCCTTTGATATTTGCCTTGATTAAATGGGTGCTGCCTTTTTCGTTATAAATTTGTTGCACTCCTACTGGAGACGCAATCAGTCGATTGAAGTGGGTAAGTAACCCACCTGAGTTATTGATGTTGAAAGTAGCCAAGGCTAAAGCTACTAGCATTACCAGCACGGCATATTCCGCATTACTTCCAGTCTTTAAGCGAAGGTTCCGGTTCCCGGGACATGCGAACTTAGCTTTGCTTGGATAAAACATCTGTACCCCAGCGCGGCTAAAACAGTCGGCAAACCAACCAAAAAAGTAGCCGATATTCAAGGCAAAAAATAAGTTAGCAAAATCCGGGAATAAAAACGCCATACCGTAACTAAAAGCACTGACAATTAAACTTGCAAGCAAGCTGTGAGTACAACCGCGATGCGGCATCCTTTTCTCAAAAAGTGTACTCACAAACGGCAATAATTTACCCGCCGGTGATGTCGATATATCGATATCTGGTAATAATCCGGCTAGACCACCCACCGCAATTACTGTGGGGCTAGCTGTCGAGAGTAGTAATGAAGTTGCGATACCGCTAATTAGGATGTGCGAGATTCCCAGCATCAGCGAATCCTTTTACTTTCAGGGGGTAAGCTGTACAGTAGGCGCGATACACCAATAAACACGGCAGCAGATATGCCACTAAATATATAGAGAGCCTGGTTATTTGTGCCCAATCCAATAAATCGTATGACTACAAACACAATTCCCACCAAAAGTATCAGCGGTGTAATGTCATAGTAACGGTCATGATCTCCTTCTTCGCCTTCAAGTCCCAGATATTCCTCATTAATTGCCCGTTGCGCTAGTGCCGGGTTTCCGGAGGCCCGTCCTTGCAATTGGGATAGTTCAGCATTAGTTAAATTAATTCCTCGGTCTAATGCTTCTTGCTCCATGATTTCCCTAATTGCGGATTCGGGTAATGGTTTGAGTTGAATACGCGGGATGTTGATAAATATATCGCTCCTGGGCGGGTTGGTTGCCAGTAAAAATAAATTCGCTCCCCCCTTTTTTAATTGCTTCAACCACATCCGAAATTTCAAGTCATAGCTGTGCGCGTCATCAATTACCAAAAAGGCTTTTTTCGCTTCTAAAGGAATTGCGATCGCTCGCTTGAGTTGGTCGATATTTAAGGCTTTACCCTCTAGGGTAGTTGTATTAATTTCTAGCTCATACGCCATTTCTAGTAACATCTGTTTGGTTGAAGCTGGTTCAACAAACACCACCTTAAACCCAGATTCAGAAAGACCCTCGACTACAGCCTGTGCTAATACCGATTTACCGCATCCAGTTTCACCGGTAATAAGGATAGAACTGTTTGCCAAAAGCGATGCTTTAACGCGGTCGATTTCTGCAACACGATAAAGCCTTTTATTGTCTGAAGTTATGATAACTTCACCCTCGGTTGCAGGCTTCGTCTTGGTTACAACGGAGCTTTCGGTAATAACGTTTGTCTTAGTTACCGATTGCGTCACAGTCGTCGGAATTGAAAGTAGTGCTACGCACCCACTACAAATTACAAACAAAGTTACCCAAGAAAATCCATTTATCGCCGCTAAAACGCTGACTCCTGCGAGTATCAAAAAAGTTAACAATTTTGATGTAGTGGAATTCCCAGTTGGTGAAACTACAGCGATTGAATCGCCAACTGGGCGAGAACGTTTGGGTCGTAGTAACCTCGACGTGACAACGGTGTTGACATTGCAGCCATTTCAGCTTCCTCAATTTCTTGCTGAATCTCCAATGGCAGCTTACTAGGGTCTTCTTCATAAGCACGAGTAATTTGAATTACTGCCAAGCGGTTTGCTCTGATCCGTCGCTGTGCTTCTAACTTGGCTTTTTCGACATCAGTGGGGCTAAAAGTTGAAGTTATTGTAGTCGGTTCGATTGTAGTCGGTTCTGATTCCAGGGAAAATGCACTATCTTCAGCTAATACCATTGCTGAAAATGCTTGTGCTTGGTCTTCTGCTGTAACGGGCGAGACTAAAAGTGATGTTTCCTCAGAATCACTCGGTCCTGTTGGTTCAGGTTTTGGGTATATATCCATTTTCTTTTTATCCTTCATATGCCGATCTAAACCATCCATATGTGCTATTTGCTCGGCATTCAAGTAAGCCTTATTCCCCTCTCTCCAAGCTTTAATGTTTAGGTAACTTAGGCGATCGTATAGCGCAGCCCGTTTAATTTGATATCTTTTTTCTAATTCTGCTATTGACAATCTTTCGGGAATTGTAACTGTTCCCAAGTTAGCTATTTTCGCATCTTCTGTATCTTCAGCCAGCTCTGCTTGTATTTCAATACTGTCTGCCAATAATACCTCAGTGTCTGCTGTATTGTCTGTCAAAATTACATCACTATTAATCAGATTATCTGTCATATTTCCATCAATTGTCTGGTAACTTTCTTGAGACAATGATTCTTTTTGTTGCTGATTGTCTGCCATTTTTTCCACCTCTAAAGTAATTATGTTTCTATTGTCTGGCATACAGTCTGCTATCTACTTCAGTGAAATTACTGATTGTATAGTAGACAGTTATAAATAATGTGTATAAACTTAAAAATGATTATATTTATTAATAGATAAAAGTATTAACTGAAATAATAATTAGAATATTTTTAATTAATTTTTCTTATTAGTTACTTAGATAAATTAAGTATTATGGGAATCGCTGTGTATTTGAGGTAGCTTTAGTTATGTTGCTACGGCTGCATGAACTTTAGGTTAGGGAATAGTCGGTAGCAAAGAGGATTTTAGCATTCTGCATTTTGCTACATGAGGAAGGGGAGTTTAATGCCGACCTACTTAAAAAACGAATATTTAACGTACTTGATAAAATTCCTCTCTTGGACACTCCTACCCCCTACACCAGACAGACAGACAGTAAATATGTCTAATATTATATTTTTTTAAAAAAATTATATATAGGAATTTTTTCAAAAAATTCTACTTTTTGGCATTGTCTGTCTGTCTGCCTTGTGAAAAAGATTGAACTGTATGCTGTACAAGAAGCGAAATATTGTTAATTGCCTGCGGGAGCAATACAGGCACGTCTGGAAAACTGCCAGCAATAATAGCAGACAGTTAGCTAGTTGTCTGCCATCAAACACATCAATTGTCTGGTAAATTCTGAGGTAATGATTCTTTTTTCTTTAAAGAAAAGCCATCGCCTTAAAACTGTCTACCAGACTCTTCGGGTAAATATTGCCAATTGTATGGCAGACACTTCTAGTAGTATTGATGATTTTAATAATGATTATATTTACTACTTGGTATATTCCCAAAGCTGAGGACACAACTTGAATATAAAATAGTATTTTTGTACTAATAAACTTAGTGATATTAACAACAAGCAGACGTTAACTTGTAATGGGCAAGCCCACGCCACTCGCTTACTCCAATACAATTGGTTTAGTAACCAAGGGCGATTATAAATCGCATAGCGATACATCGATAAATGCTTCTGGGTTAATTGTGGCAAGAGAACTGCGGCTATCAAAATCTAGATTGTGGATTACTTTAGTTACTTGATAGTCGCATCCTTTGTACCGAATGAATTCGCCCACACAAGGAACTCTCGACATCTCAACTTCCTGCATGTGCGATAGAGTCTTTAATTCTGATATCGAGTTTTCTTTGGGAATATGTAGAGTAACAAATATAGCAACCATGTTTGTGTTATCAACAGTGTATTTTTTGGAAAATATGACAAGAAAAAACTTTTACTGGTCATTCACAATCGGTTCGTCCAATAAGTTTTCTAACTCACTTAATAGCTTGGATAGTCGCTTGCTTTTTTTAGTATCTTCCCACACCTTCGACTGACTTAAACGCTTGCCTATCTGGGAGTAGCGCGTCTTGAATATCTCAGATGAAGTCTCTTGTTTTGATGATGGTAGTTGCTTGATTAACTCTTTGATTTTAGTCAAGGATAAATCCCCAGTTATAGCAGCATCCAGTATTGAGGCGCGTTGTTGTGTGTCTTTAACTGTTGCGATCGCACGGGCTTTGGTGTACTCGATTTTTCCTTGCCGTAAAATAAGAAGCACGTCAGATGGTAGCTTGAGTAACGGTAGGCGAGAAGTGACAAAAGATTCCCAAGATATTTTACCTAATGCATCAAACACGTCTTGTGCAATTAAGGTTTCATTGTTACTAAAAACGTTTTGAGTAACTTTGCCTCTTGCCGAATTTTGCATGTGGTGTAGCAGCGAAATTACCTCAAGAGGCGATTTCATAAGTTGTATGCTTAATAGTTCGAGGATACCTTCGGTTTCTTCGAGGGGGTTAAGGTCTTCACGCTGTAAGTTTTCAATCAGGCGAACTTGAGCGGTTGTAGTATCATCCATTTCGCGGATGACTACTGGCACTTCGGTTAGTCCTGCGAGTTGGGCTGCCCGCAATCGACGTTCCCCCGCCACAAGTTCGTAGTCCCCATTAGTTATGGGACGAACTAATAATGGTTCGAGGATGCCAAACTGTTTAATCGAACGCGATAGTTCTTCAAGCTTATGTTCGTCAAAATAGCGCCGGGGCTGAGAGGATGGTAATTTAATTTGAGCGATCGCTAGAGCAATTTGGTTACTAGTTTGTAAATCTGTTTCGGCAATAGAATTATCTATGCCACTTGGTTGACCCCCAAACAACAAGGAGACGGGTTTTTTCATTTCGGTGTAGGGCGTATCTTTCTTACTCACTAAATAACCTCTAATTTTTCTAAACTACTAGCTATTTTCTTAAGTACTGCAACAGCGGGGTGATTTTTATCGAATAGTGCTAATGGGACTCTACGCTCCGATGCATCGGCAAAGGCAATAGTTTTAGGGATGGGGGGGTAGACGGTAGCAATCGATGATAATTGTTCTTGAACAGCTTTCACGGTACGCGATTCTTGAGCGGTACGACTGTCGAACATGGTGGGGACGAAACCCGCAAATTGTAATGTCGAGTTAGTATTTTGGTGAATTTGGGCAACGGTGCTAAGTAATAATTCCGTACCCTTGAACGATTTAAATTGGCATTGGATAGGAACCAAGATGTGTGTTGCAGCGGTAAGACTCAAGACGCTAAGTAACCCTAAACTAGGGGGGCAGTCAATGAGAATAAAATCGTAGTCGTTGAGTACGGGAGCTAGGGCATTTTTGAGTCGGTATTCGCGGGCTAGAGCGCTAGCAAGTTGCATTTCACTAGCGGCGAGGTTGATGTCAGCAGGAACTAGCGACATACCGTGAATAGGTTCGGGGTAAATAGGTAGAGGTTGGTTGTCAACGATAGAGGTGTGGATACTTGTTTCGAGTTCGTCAGGTTCGAGTCCCATAAAGGTAGTTAAGCTAGCTTGCGGGTCGATGTCAACGAGTAGGACGCGGTTCTTATTTCTTTGAGACAAGTGGTAGCCCAGATTTTGGGTGAGGGTCGTTTTGGCAACACCGCCACTTTGGTTAAATAACGCAATGACGCGGGTTTGAGTCACGAGTATTAATTGTAGTTCTAAAAAATCGCTCTGGAACTAGCAGATTGTACCGCCATGTCACTCCTTAATACAACTGGGTAAGAAAAAAAATGAAAAGTAATTTAATTATTGCAACATTGCTTAATGTACCCCAGTTCTTGTAGCGCAGCAACATACCCACCATTTGCCGTTACTGGTTTCAACTACATTCCCCATAGAAACCGATATGCACGACTGTAC
>JANNFJ010000135.1:0-7303 GCA_031379725.1 Calothrix sp. OTE_75_metabat_31 | reverse complement strand
GTGCTTAATCTGAATTTTTCGCTTCATTTATCAAAATGTACGTGAATAACTATAGAGTCGTTCGATTGAATTTTTGGCGTTTCAATTACATCATAGAAATTACAAAGTTCTTGTGGGATGGTTATCCTGCCCGTCCTATGCAGCGTAATTCTCAACAAAATCTGATTCGTGCAGTTAGTAACTACTCGAATTAATTACATTGCAGCGATAAAGTAATTATTTCTCTACTATCAGAAATATTTTGAAATGCATTGTAAAATCTGTAGTTTCCGCAACTTTTTTATATCATAGTTCATTTCACAATAACTTTATGCAATCTCAATCAACGCTTTCGGGCGTAATCCGACATTAGCTTGACAAGATTACAGCTTTTTGCAATAGTTAAAAGGAGATTTATCTAATTAGTTAATTTTCGCATATAGCTGTATAAAAACTGAATTTTGCATCAGTAATGTTATGCGTTAACAGTCGTTTTAATAAATTTGGGTAAAGATGTAAAAGCACCGTAGGATAGGCATCTCGCCTGTCCGGTTAGACACAAGACATTAGGTAAAGATATAAAAGCACCGTAGGATAGGCGTCTCGCCTGTCCGGTTAGACATAAGACAGGCGGGACGCCTATCCTACGGGCATAAAATATTACTGACTTGCAAAATAATTCAACACCAATAATTCCTAAAGCCATTGGGGCTAACTCTTTGCGTACCATATTGGGATAAAAAAGATGACTGTAGACAAAGAAAGTCAGTTTTATTCAAAACCTGCTTTTCCCTGGCGTTTAATTTTAGCTGTAGGCTTAGGATTAAGTCTCAGTTTATTATCTTTTTATAGCGTTTCACGACATCAATCATATATCCAGAAACAAGCAATAAAAACAACCAAAATAGCCCCTGCTAGAGTTGCAGTTACAGCATTAGGAAGAATCGAACCTCAAGGGGAAGTCACGCGATTATCTCCTCCTAGTTCATTAAGCGGTGTCCGTGTTGAACGAATCCTAATTAAAGACGGTGATATTGTTAAGAAAGGACAAGTTGTAGCTTGGCTTGAAGGATATGCTCGCACTGCCGCAGCAATGCAACAAGTAGCCGATAAAGTTGCTGTAGCACGTGCCCAACTTGCTCAAACCAAAGCTGGAGCGAAAACCGGAGACATTAACGCCCAAAAAGCAACTATTACCAGACTTGAAGCCCAAATAAAAGGTGAAGTAGCTACTCAGCAAGCAACAATTGCAAGGTTGCAGGCACAATTCAATAACGCGAATACAGAGAATAACCGATACCAACAGCTATACAAACAAGGTGCTGTTTCCGCATCCATCGCTGACCAAAAACGCCTGCAATTGCAAACCGTCGAGCAACAAATCCGCGAAGCTAGAGCCGGATTAACACGCAATGTCAGCAGTCTCCAAGACCAACTCACAGAAGCGAGGGCAAAATTGGTAAGTATTAGTGAAGTGCGTCCTGTTGATATTCAACTTGCCGAAGCCCAGGTAAAAAGCGCTATCAGTGCAGTCCAACAATCGAGAGCCGAACATGAATTGACCTACGTGAAAGCTCCTCTTAATGGCAAAGTATTAAAAGTTCATGCTAAGACAGGAGAAGCTATTGGTAGCAATGGCATCGCTGAAATTGGTACGACTACACAGATGGTTGTATCTGCGGAAGTGTATCAAACCGATATCGAAAAAATCCACGCTGGGCAAAAAGCCTTGATTACAAGTCCTGCATTTAACGGCAAAATAATCGGTACTGTCAACGAAATTGGGCTACAAGTCGAACGTCAAAGCATTCTCAGCGTCAATCCTTCAGCCGATACCGACCGCAGAGTTGTCGAAGTAAAAATTCGTATCGATAACCCTGCTGATAGCGCTAGAGTTGCAAGTTTAACCAACTTACAAGTTGATGTTGCGATTCAAATGTAGCTGCTAGCGCTGCCAATGTGCAATTGTCCATTACACCCACGTTTAAAAGTTTGGATTTGGAAAAATGGAATTGGAAGTTTGACTCATGGTTTTTAAAACTCCCTTGGCATGGCTACAACTAATTCAACAGAAAGGGCGTTTTCTTATAGCTATTGCGGGAATGGCTTTTATTGTACTGTTGATGTTTATACAATTAGGCTTTCAAGATGCACTTTATTCGAGTGCAACCGCAGTTCACCAAAGTTTGCGCGGCGATTTATTTATTGTTAGTTCGCAATATAAATCATTGACATCCAATGAAAGTTTTCCCCGCAGTCGGTTGTATCAATCATTAGGGTTTGATTCAGTCGAATCGGTCAGCCCCATGTATTTACAATTTGCTAAGTTTAAAAATTCCGAAACTGGGGAAAAATATCCGATTTATGTGATTGGGTTTGAACCGGGAAAACCAGTGATTAATTTATCGGAAGTTGATAGCAATATTGACAAAATGAAAATCCCAGATGTCGTGTTATACGACCGCGATTCGCGTCCTTATTTTGGGAATATTCCCCAGAAATTAGAACAAGGAGAAGCCGCACCAGTCGTTGAAATATTTCCCTTCAATGATTCAACAGGTTATCGGGTTCGAGTTGGTGGATTATTTAGTATTGGCCCTTCATTTGGAGTTGATGGTAACTTAATTGTCAGCGACACAACTTTCATGCGGATTTTTCCTAATAGCCGACCATCTGACCTGATTGATTTGGGTGTGATAACTCTTAAACCCGGTGCAGATGCTGAAAAAGTAGTCAAAAATTTGCAGGCAAGTTTAGCAAATGATGTGAGAATTTTCACGAATAAAGGGTTTAGAAATTACGAAAAGCAATATTGGGCAGCACGAACTCCAATTGGTTTTATTCTCAATTTAATGCTAACAATGGGTTCGGTTGTTGGTGTTGTGATTGTCTATCAAATTCTCTACAGTAATATTTCCAGTCAGTTTGTTGCCTATGCAACGTTAAAAGCGATTGGTTATGAAAATAATTATTTGTTGTTTGTGGTATTTCAACAAGCTTTGATTTTAGCTAATTTTGGTTTTATTCCAGGTTTTATATTTTCATTAGGATTGTATGATTTTGCGATGAAAACAACAAAGTTACCAATTATGATGACCTTGAATAATGCAATGATTGTCTTTGTTTCCACAATTTTCATGTGTATTACTTCAGGGCTTTTAGCTGTAAACAAGCTGCGTTCTGCCGACCCGGCTGATATTTTTTAAGAGTTAATTGTCAGTGGTTAGTAGTCAGTAGTTAGTAGTTATCGTGTCTGTCTAATTAACTATTAACAACCAACAACTAACAACTGACAACTGACAACCAACAACTAACAACTGACAACTGACAACTAACAACTAACAACTGACAAAATCTATGAAAAATCAAACCTTGCTAATTACAGGTATCAATGAGTGCGTTGGATTGTGTGCTGCGGAGATTGCGATCGCACGGGGTATGAAAGTCCGAGGACTCCAAGCAGTAGATGATAAAACCAGTAAAGCTGCAAAGTTAGGCATTGAGATAATTGTCGGTAATATTACTGACCTCGATGTTGCCAAAAAAGCTTGCCAGGGAATTGATATTGTCCTTCATACAGCCGAAATGGCTAAAGAAGGAGGAGCAATCAAAGACTTCCGCAAAGTCAATGTTGACGGTACTGCAAACATGGCAAAAGCCGCAAAACAAGCTGGAGTCAAGACTTTCGTGCATTTGTCCAACGTTTTGGTCTATGGGTTTAACTATAGCGATCGCATTACCGAAGATGGCCCCCTCGTTGGTGAAAATAACCCCTACTGCCAAACTAAAATTGAAGCTGAAAAGATAATCCTCGAACAGAATTCTCCACCCGAATTTGGTGTAATTGTCATCCGTGCTGGAGATGTTTATGGTCCAGAAAGTATTCCTTGGGTTGTCCGTCCTGTGGAATTAATGCGTCAGAAATTATTTGCTTATGTGAATGATGGCAAGGGAGTGATGAACCATGTGTATGTCGATAATTTAATATATGCGATTTTTCTTGCCATCGAAAAACAGGCATATGGCGAAATTTTCAATATTACCGATGGTGCAGAAACCTCATGGAAAGAATACTTTACCCGTCTCGCAGAAATTGTCGATTTACCCGCACCTTCTTCGATGCCAAAGGATGAAATTAAGCTTTTCCTGCGACTGCGGAACCAAGGACAAAAACTCTTTCGCAAAGAAACCGACATATTACCCGAATCTATCGACTTTATGAGTCGTCCTCATGCTTACTCAATAGTTAAAGCCAAAACAATGTTAAATTACCAGCCTAAAATCAGCCTAGATGAAGGTATGCAACTAACAAAAAAATGGTTGCAATCTCAGTAAGTATAAGCAATTGCAAAGGTGAAAGTTAAACCTGTCAAGATAGTTATTAAAGTCTGTTTTATTTCTCTGTGCCTCCGTGTCCCTGTGCCTCCGTGTCTCTGTGGTAAATAAGTATTTTTGACCACAGAGGCACAGAGAACACAGAGTTAAGAGGTTAAGGAGGAATCTGTCATTTAGTATTTTGACTTACGTTAATGTGTCGTTAATTTTGACCTTTTCGAGAGAACCAGATTCCCATCCTGCAAAAAGCAAGCTACAGAACTTTTGACATAGACAATTAGGTTAAAAGGCATTTAATTTTGAAAGGGTGTTATACCGTAATCCCAAACATTAATTTACTGAATCTTTGCACGGTATTATCTTATGTTGAACAACCAACCGAAACTAAGTATCGGATTACCTGTATACAATGGTGAAAAATTTCTTGAACAGGCAATTGAATCGTTATTATCTCAAACTTTTAAAGACTTAGAGATAATTATTTGCGATAATGCTTCAACCGATAAAACTCAGGAAATTTGCAAAGCATATGTAGCTAAAGACAGCCGCATTCATTACTACCGAAATGAAACAAATATTGGTTGCGCTCGTAACTTTGCTCGTGTCTTTGAATTATCATCAGGTGAGTATTTTAAATGGGCTGCATATGATGACCTACATCACTCAAGCTTTTTAGAAAAGTGCATTGAAATACTTGATAAAGACCCTAGTGTGATTTTATGCCACACTTTAGTAAAATTCATCGATGAAAAAAGTCAAATAATCGGCGATTATAATATTTATCTCAACACAAATTCATCGAAAATTCATCACCGTTTTCACGAACTGCTAGCTAAACATTTTTGCTATCAATGTTACGGAGTTATTCGTAGTAGTGCTTTGAAGAAAACACCTGCAATGGGGGGTTATGGTGCTGCTGATGCAATTTTCGTACTCCGATTAGCACTTATTGGTCGATTCTATGAAATACCCGAATACCTCTTTTTTGCACGGCATCACTCACAGCAATCTCTAAGCATGTTTTTCCCTCATCACATGTCATTTACTAATAATAATCCTCAGTATTCATTGAGTATGCTACCAGATTTTCATGCTTATGCAGTTTGGTTTGATTCAGCAAATAAAGGCAAAATACTATTACCCCATTGGAGGATATTATGGGAGTATTTATGCTCTGCTTGGATGGGCAAGATGAATTTGTACGAGCGTTTGCGATGTCATTTAAGCATTGTTCAGAAATTACAGGGAACTGAATCACTATTACTCAAAGATTTATTAATAGCTTCTCAAGTCCTCTGGCAACGTATACCTCGATTGTCGGTATCTATCAAAGTCGAAGTTATTAAACCATCAGTATCATAGGTAGCTTCATTTTTTACCTAATTAAAGATAGCAGATATACGAGAAACCCGGTTTCTAACCCCCCTGACTATCCTAATCAAATTGATTCTAGTGGTCTAAGGGGTTGCCAGATCCCCGACTTCTTTAAGAAGTCGGGGATCTAGTTCTCTCGAAAGGGTCAAATTAATGACATGAACCCTTAGTAACTTTTTTTCAAAATACTTATTTATAAAAATGTTAGCAAACAAAATCTAAATATTTAGTTCCGATTCATTTCATATTGCTTTTAAAAATTATCAAGTAATTAACCATGCAATTAAGTAAACCTCTCAAAGTAGTAATTTGTAGCGATTATCTAGGGACTGGTGCTGTCGAAGGTAGTACTACTGGTTTTCAGTCGATGATAAACGAGTGGATTAATCAAGCTGGTATTGAAAAAAATATCCAGGTTGTCGTTTACTGTCTTGGTACTACCCGTCAGCAATATAATACATTTCCCAATATTACTTTTAAGCAATATACACCAAATTTAAGTAGTCGAACTTTTCTACCACTAATTCCACCGAGTATATTTCCCTTTTTGATTGACTTACTGCCAATTCACCCACGTATTATTAAAGACATAATTAATGAAAAACCCGATATAATTCACACTTTCCAAACTTTTGCAGCAACAGATGTATCGGGATATATTGCGGCAAAAATCATGAAGTCGCGGAAAAAACAAGTCACCCTAGTTAATACTATTATGGGTGAAGCTGATACTTACTTTGCTAGTTGCTTTCAACGCATTGTAAGTTCATTCTACAAAGTCATGGATTCTCAGTCTTTACTTAGCATCCTCATCGAAAGTGCTTATGGCGGAGTATATGCAGACAAATCAACCCGAAAGTTTTCTTTGGCTAAATTTTTATTTTATATTAATTCCGGTACTTACTCTTATATTTTCCTCAAGTTATTTGAAATTATTGGCATATTACAAGATTCCTTAATTCAGGTTGTAAAGCTTGTACTGCAATTTTTTCTTAAGCAACGATATGCAAGACTAGAAAATAAAATTCATCTACAGATGAATAGCTTAAGAAAATTTCCCTCAGCAAGCTATTATGAAGTTGATTCTGGATACTGCTTGAAATACTTAGCTAAACCAATTCAATTATTCTATGATTTCGTGCGGAGAGGGGATGAAAAGGGTCCCAGACTCGGCATTGATGGGATTTTAGGCAATATCTTGCGATGGTGCTTAGGATTGCAAATTTCTGGCTATGTGAATAAATGCGATCGCATAACTATTTCTCGTCCCGAAGATATTATTCGATACCACATTAAAGCACCAGTTTGGGAAGTCCCATTAGGGTGCGATTTAGCAAAATTCAATGTGTACGAACCGTCAATTAATGATTTTCTTGATAGAGTTAATCATGCGGTTGGTCTAGGCACACTTACATCTGAAAGTGCTAGTAAGTTAACTGAATTTGTAAATAATCCAGAAATAGTATCCAAAAAATGTATTATCTATGTCGGGCATTTAAGTGATGAAAAAAACATTTCGATTTTAATTGATGCCTGTAAACAGTTGCTAAAATATGAAGGAATGAAAGATAAAATTCATTTTCTGTTTGTTGGTGCAGGTTCTGGTATATCTATA
>JANNFJ010000109.1:0-4527 GCA_031379725.1 Calothrix sp. OTE_75_metabat_31 | reverse complement strand
CAAAATCTTTGCAGCAGTTCGGCTCTATTTGCGTTCTTTTTTGCCCAGTCGGCGAGCCCCATATTGTACGTTGCGGCCTATATTTTTATTTTGATCTTGTACGGCCTTAATTACTTGAAATAGCCCACCAAAGCCACCGCTTATATCTTCTAACTCCTGGAGAGAAAGCTCTTTCAGTGTATGTTCTCCGAGAGAATTATTCTCATTCTGCAATTCTAGAGACTTTTTGCTTTTTTTCATATAATCTTGAGTGTTTTCCATTTTTTTCATCCTCCATTTTTTTGCGCGAACAAGCAAGTCATAAGTACGCATGAACTCAAGACCTCTTTATATACCTTTAGGTAGGAAATAAAAGTTTTCAGGAGTAAACGTCGAACTTACGCTTCTGTATTACTTATTAGGATAAACAAAATCAGAATATGCACCTAACATTTATCTTTGACAAATAAAAATGATTGAAAACCTTTGACAGTAGGCAATTTATGAATTTATGCCGCCCCAAAAATTGTTATATGACATAAATTAACTTAGGTTTTCCCAATCAGTCAGGAAAATAGATTTACCATCAGAGAGCAGATAGCCAGCTGATAACTAAAATAAAAATGCTGGAAAAGGTCTGACAGAAAGACATTGGCAGGACTCGTGAAGTTCAGTTTTACCTCACTAGTTTGGACTGCGATGCTTGTAAATTAGGGCAAGCTATTCGTCTCCATTGGAGCGTTGAAAATGGTCTACATTGAACTCTAGATGTCACATTTAATGAAGACGCTTGCCGCGTCCGTACAGATCATGCTCCACAAAATTTGTCTTTGCTGCGCCGAATTGCACTTAACGCATTAAATTTGGAGCAATTCTTCAAGCGTAGCACTCGCCAAAAATCAAATCGAGCGGCTATGGATAACAACTATATGTTGACGATTCTTGCTGCTTGTTTATCTAATCATGATACTTCAAAAGCTTGTTGTCAATAGGGTTTGAGATGCGCTTACCCTGGGAAAACTTGTTAGATATTCACACTTTTTATTAAATTCTCGAATAAACCTTTCTCCTGCTTCAATACTTAGACTCAGGAAATAATCTAAAATATCATCTAAATCTTTACTTGCTTTTAAAGATATAGCCTATTGCATTATTCTTGACTCTCACGGGCTTTCCGTAGCTTTTCTTCCAGTCGTGCCATCACAACTTTACCATCAAGCACTTCTCCCTGTTCAATTTGAGCAAGTCCAACAGCAAATTTTTGACGAGTTTCGTCTTCCCACTGCTTGTAGCCCTTTTCCCATTCTTCCAGCAATTTTAATGCTTTAACTACAACTTCTTCAGGATTACTATATTTACCACTACTAATTTGAGCTTGAATAAATTGTTCGTGTTCTTGCTGAAGTTGGATGTACATAATAAAATATCTATTTTCAAAATTAGTTGTTGTACTATCTTTTAATAGTAAAGCAGTTTTTGAGAGAAGCTTCGGGTGGTAGCCACTCAATAGTATGACTATCACCCGTGCCCCTAAATTTTAGCCTCTACTCAGAATAAGCATCCATCGGCAAGCAAGAACAAACAAAGTTCCTATCTCCAAATGCCGCATCAATGCGACTAACACTAACCCAAAATTTATTATCCCGCGTCCAAGGTGCTGGATACGCAGCTTGTTCCCTAGTATAAGGATGCGTCCACTCTCCCGAAATCAAACTTTCGGCTGTATGGGGTGCATTCTTCAACAGATTATCTTGAATATCCATTTTCCCGGCTTCAATTTGGGCGATTTCTTCACGGATGGAAATCAACGCATCGCAAAAACGGTCTAATTCCTCTTTCGATTCGCTCTCCGTTGGTTCTACCATAATTGTACCTGCTACAGGCCACGATACTGTCGGCGCGTGAAAACCGTAGTCCATCAACCGTTTGGCAACGTCGTCGATGTCGATATTCGCGGATTTTTTGAGCGATCGCAAATCCAAAATACACTCGTGTGCCACTAATCCGTTTTTGCCTTTATACAACACCGGGTAGTGTTTCTCTAGCCGTTTAGCCATGTAGTTAGCGTTAAGAATCGCTATCTTCGTGGCTTCCGTCAAACCCGATGCCCCCATCATCACAATGTACATCCAAGAAATTACGAGGATGCTGGCACTACCCCAAGGGGCAGCCGACACCGCCCCAATACCTTTTTCGCCACCCATTTCAATTACTGCATGTCCGGGAAGAAACGGGACAAGGTGCGAAGCGACACCAATAGGCCCCATACCAGGACCGCCGCCACCGTGGGGAATACAGAAGGTTTTGTGTAGGTTCAAATGGCAGACATCTGCACCGATGTCACCGGGACGACAAAGCCCAACTTGGGCGTTCATATTTGCCCCATCCATGTAAACTTGCCCGCCGTTAGCATGTACTAAAGCGCAAATCTCTTTTACCCCTTCTTCAAATACTCCATGTGTCGAAGGATACGTTACCATTAATGCTGCAAGTTGGTCGCGGTACTTCTCTGCTTTGGTTTTGAGGTCAGTAATATCAACGTTACCGTCTGTATCGCAAGCTACGGGAACTACCTTCATACCACACATGACAGCACTGGCAGGGTTAGTACCATGTGCTGATTCTGGAATTAAGCAGATGTTGCGGTGCGTATCGCCGCGAGATTCGTGATACTGGCGAATTACCAAAAGTCCTGTATATTCACCTTGAGAACCTGCGTTTGGTTGCAGTGAAATTCCTGCAAAACCCGTAATTTCGGCTAACCATTCCTCCAACTGCTCAAATAATATTTGATACCCCTTAGTTTGCGATCGCGGTGCGAAAGGGTGAATATTGCCAAACTCTGCCCAAGTTACGGGTATCATTTCCGCTGTCGCGTTTAACTTCATCGTACAGGAACCCAAGGGAATCATCGATGTAGTTAACGATAAGTCTTTGGTTTCCAGCTTGTGGATGTAACGCAATAATTCTGTTTCCGAGTGGTAACGGTTGAAAGTTGGATGGGTGAGGAATGGGGAAGTACGTAGGGGCGCAATGCTTTGCGCCCTCTGGGGGATTGTATTTCCTCCAAAAATCTCCAGTAAGTCGATTAAATCGCTTTCGCTGGTAGTTTCATCAAGGGAAATCCCGACTGCGTTATCATCAAAAATTCGTAAGTTGATTTTTTTAACTTCGCAAGCTTCTAAAATCTTCTCTAAACTGCGGTTTCCATTGTTGTTTGTTAATTCAACCCGCAAGGTATCAAAGAAATTTTCAGTCGCAATGCTATAACCCAAACGTTTTAAACCGGATGCTAACGTTAAAGTTTTCTGATGGATTTGTGTTGCTATTTGCTTCAAGCCTTGGGCACCATGATAGACAGCATACATCCCCGCAATCACTGCCAGTAATACCTGTGCTGTACATATATTACTAGTCGCTTTATCCCGCCGAATGTGTTGTTCGCGGGTTTGCAGTGCTAACCGCAACGCCGCTTTCCCCCTGGCATCTTTCGATATACCAACAATACGCCCCGGTACTTGCCGTTTATATTCTTCTTTGGTAGCGAAATATGCCGCGTGGGGGCCGCCGTAACCGAGGGGAATCCCAAAGCGTTGGGTACTACCAACGGCAATATCTGCCCCAAATTCACCTGGAGGTGTCAGCAAACACAAACTCAGGGGGTCGGCGGCAACTGTGACTAATGCACCTGTTGCATGTGCCTTTTGCGTAAATTCGCGGTAGTCGTAAATTGTGCCGTTGCTAGCTGGGTATTGGAGAATAGCACCGAAAATCGGCTGTGAAAAATCAAAGCTTTGATGGTCGCCAATAATGATTTCGATTCCCAAGGGTCTGGCACGTGTCTGTAACACGTCGATTGTTTGGGGATGGCAATCCTTAGAGACGAAATAAGAAGAAGCTTTATTTTTGCAAACACCGTAACTCATACTCATTGCTTCGGCAGCAGCAGTACCTTCATCGAGTAAAGAAGCGTTAGCAATTTCCAACCCTGTAAGGTCAATAATTAAGGTTTGGAAATTGAGTAAAGCTTCGAGTCGTCCCTGGGCAATTTCCGGTTGATAGGGAGTGTAAGCAGTGTACCAACCAGGATTTTCGAGGATATTTCGCAGGATTACCGGGGGAGTGATGCAGTTGTTATATCCCATCCCAATGTAGGAACGGTAAACTTGGTTTTGGGATGCGATCGCTTTCAATTTTCCCAAAGCATTATATTCGCTCATTTCTTTGGGAATATCGAGCGATCGCTTTAACCGAATTGCCTGGGGTACAGTTTTATCGATTAGTTCATCAAGACTCGAAATTCCCATAGCTTCGAGCATTTTTTGAACCGCATCAACCGCAGTCCCGATATGTCTTTGCTGAAAATTACCTAACTTTTGATTTTCGTCTAGCACCTGCTGATTGCTTGACTTCGGTTGAGGAGCGTAAATTACCACAAACTCGTCTCCAGACGTGACTATTTAATATTTTGCAACAATTATATTTATCACGTCAGCCTTTCGCAGCCGATTTATATAAATTTTTTGATTATTTTCCGGAGAGGGAAAG
>JANNFJ010000069.1:0-1974 GCA_031379725.1 Calothrix sp. OTE_75_metabat_31 | reverse complement strand
ACACCCAAACTATACTTATGTAGGACTACTATTTGATTTTTAAAAAGATACGTAGGGTGCGCTATTTTGGTAGCGTAATGTACCGTTCTGAGACTTAGATTTTTAAGCCCAAGTGCAGGCTACGCCAGTTCTTGCTTCTTTGCAGGAGTACATAAATCAAACCAGATTCCTATATTTAATTAAATTTTCTCACTAATTAAGTATGAAAGTATGAACGCAAAAAAAATTCTGCAAAATTTACAGAAAAT
Source organism: Calothrix sp. OTE_75_metabat_31 (assembly GCA_031379725.1). Taxonomy (GTDB): domain Bacteria; phylum Cyanobacteriota; class Cyanobacteriia; order Cyanobacteriales; family Nostocaceae; genus JANNFJ01. Next base: position 1,726 of record JANNFJ010000069.1, on the reverse strand, counting down.
GATACCAGGTAGCTGGCTTTATCAAGTCCAAAATTTGCACTCAAATTTAATGTTCCGATGGATTTTGCGCGTTAAAAGTCAGCCACTAATACTGAGTCAAAAATCGGCGATGGTATTTTCTCCTCACCAAGATGATGAAACTTTTGGTTGTGGAGGAATGATTGCGTTAAAGCGTAAACAAGAAGTACCAGTTTCAGTCGTATTTTTAACCGACGGTCAGGGTAATGGTGGTTTTCAAGCAAGTTGCAAAGATAAAATTATTCAAATTCGTAAACAAGAGGCAAAAGCAGCATTACAAATATTGGGTGTTGAACCCGATCGCATTCACTTTTTGGATCGGCCCGATGGAACTTTACAATATTTACACAACGAGTCAAAGCAAAAAATAATCGAACACATAGTTAAGCTTTTGCAGGATTATCAACCCGAAGAAGTTTATATCCCCCATCGCAAAGATTGCCATTGCGACCATGAAGCAACTTATACGCTAGTTAAGGATGCGATCGCAATATCAAAAATTGAGGTTGAATTGCTACAATATCCCATTTGGATGTTTTGGCGGGCACCGTTATTTATCATTCTCAAATTAAAAGATATTGCCGCAGCCCGTCGGCTATCAATTGAACCAGTACAATTATTAAAGGAACAAGCAATTGCTGCTTATTGTTCCCAAGTAGAATCATTACCACGTGGGTTTGTCAAGCGATTTTTAAATTCATACGAAATATTTTTCAAAGTCGAACTATGATTAACAAAATAATCAAATCATAATTAACAAATTATTTAATTGACTTTATTTTTGCCTGGTCAAGGTAAACAGGGGTCGTTTCTATCAAAAAACTATAAATTTACTAACAGTAACAGCTGTGGAGAACATGTAAATGCGTATACTGCATATCACTAACCACATAGAAGAAATTGGTAACGGTATTGTGAATGTGGCAGTAGACTTAGCTTGTAAACAAGCTAAACTAGGTCACGAAGTTGCGGTTGCTTCTGGTGGTGGTAAGTATGAAATATTACTCGCTAAGTACGGAGTACAACATTTTCAACTAGATCAAACACGGCAACCCCTAAATATACTCAAAGCTATTTGGTACTATCGGGCGATCGCCAAAACGTTTCGTCCAGATATTGTCCACGTACACATGATGACAGGAGTTTTACTCGCATGGTTATTGCGGAGTGGTTTCAAATATGGTTTAGTTTCTACCGTTCATAACGAGTTCCAACACAGTTCTATACTAATGGGGTTAGCAGACCGCGTTATTGCGGTTAGTCAAGCAGTTGCACAATCAATGGTGCGTCGCGGTGTTCCAAAACATAAAATTCGTGTAGTTGCTAACGGCACATTAGATAGTCCACGCAATCCATGTATTCAAGATTGCCCAAGCTTAACTTTGCAGCGTCCCGCTATTACCACCGTTGCGGGGATGTACAAGCGTAAAGGCATCGCTGAGTTAATCGACGCTTTTATTGAAATTGCGCCTAAATTTACTGATGTACATTTATACTTAATTGGTGATGGCCCCGACCGTAGAGAATTTGAAGCCAAAGTTAAACAAAGTGAGTATCATTCGCGTATACATTTCGAGGGATTTCAAAAAGCACCGCAACGGTACATGCTTTCGACAGATATTTTTGTTTTAGCATCGCATTCCGAATCATTTGGTCTGGTACTGACCGAAGCGCGAGAAGCTGGTTGTGCCATTATTGCATCTGACGT
>JANNFJ010000004.1:0-2930 GCA_031379725.1 Calothrix sp. OTE_75_metabat_31 | reverse complement strand
TGGTTATCCTTGATTCCCCGATAGATATTGGTATTGGTGCTACTGTGGATTTGCTTGCTTAAAGAAAAGCCGGGAATCGTCAACATTTTTGAACCCTACCTTCGTATCAAAGTGTCTCCACCTTATGATTCCCGTTTGCTTCCTTTTTTAAACAACTTTACCTGTATTTTGGACAATGCGATTGTGGTAATGGATAGAGTTGAGAAAAGCCAAGGTAGATTTATGTAAAAAAAGATACTCAGTAATTCATGGATTTAAGTAGTTCTTTTATGTACAGTTGAGGAATTATTTCAAGCAACGAGCGGTATTTGTTTTCTGGAAGTTCTTGCAAGTGTGATATTGCCTGCGAACTTAATTTGATAACTAGCTCAAGACAATGCTTAATTGAGTTACTATCTTGAAAAATTAGTTGAAGTTCTTTTTTATGATTAGTAGATGGGACAATTCCTATCGCATCTATTATTTTATTGCGTTGTGCAGAATTTATTGGTAATACCTGCAATGCATGATTAATGACAATACTTTTCTTATTTGTCTGAATATCTGAGAAATTATCTTTGCCAGAATTATCAGATGTTTGCATTAAATCAACAATATGGTCAGATAATTGATACGCACAACCAAAATCCATTGCATAACGATATAGAGCTTCTATTTGCTTGGCCGTTCCTCCACTAATTATTGCGCCCGATGTTAATGCACCAGCTAAAAGTGGTCCTGTCAATAATTGGCTAGTGTATAAAATTTTATTTTCATCTACCACTGTACCTGCTGGTAACTCTGCTAATTCATGCTCCAGTAACCAACCAATAACAGTATAGCGAGCTGACTTGTAGAAAACATCTTTAAGGTGCTTGTTATCGGGAAGCAATAGAATTGGTTCAAGCTGAATAATACATGCGGATAAAAGTGCAGCAACTTCTCCATACTCAATTCTGGGTGTTGGCATACTGGCACGTATTGTACCTGCATCTAAAATAACACTATCATCCATCAAGACATAGTTTGCCGTAATAATTTCATAAGCCATTGCTATGCTGTCAGCTCTTTCTGGAATATCACTTACAAGTCCACTACCGCAATAGGCTAAAGTTGCTCTAAGCCTGCGTCGGCTATAAAATAAAGCACGATTAAGTGGCTGATAGAGAACATCTTCTTTTGAGTAGTAATTACTTAATAATTCATTTATGCGCTCGCGAAAAAACTCCATTAAATCTAAATTGATATTGAATTTTACAACCAAACTATTAACTGCTGTAAGTTTGTCTTCAAAAGAAACTGTCAAATTGCTAACAATCTGTTGTAAATAGGCTAATTCTTCTAAACTCTTCATTTAATAATCCTTTGAAGTAATGGACAATATACTCAATTTCTAAATGGAGCAACGAGTGATTGCTGAGTTGAAAAAGTAATAAACATGCAAAAAAACATGTGTTTATCCACATTTTCACACCTGCAATCTCATCTCACAAAACTTACTAAATACAGAAAAATCATCTATGCCTACAAATAGATTTACAGGCTATTCTATGGCAATATCCCTCTCAGATAAAAGACAACAAGTAATGTTATTAGAGGTATTCCAAATTGATACTAAACTACAAAAATGGGCTAATTCATAGCGGGAATAAATTTCTTCTCATACCTATAAACTATTGCATATTACTTAAATATCTTATGCACTACAAAGAAACAATTCAAACAAAATATACAAAATGCTTTGAAAAATAAAAATAATATAAATCCACTAAGTATATTAACCGTGAGAGGTGTGTTTTTTTACACATTTAGGACTGGTTGATATTTTTCTCAGTTTTGAGTGAAGCAAAATTGTGCATTTTTGAAGCTGGATTTAATATTTCAAGAAATTGAAACTCCGTATTCTAAGTAAGTCGGCGAAAAAATTTATAGATACGTAACGAAAAGCTAAGTAGATTCTGAAGTGGTTTGCGCTTATCGCTTGCGATGTAGTTTTAACAAGTCTCTTAGTGAGTGCTTCAGCTTAACTCGCTAAGTGGTTACTAGGAGTATCGCAAGCCACCACTGATAGCTAACGAACGGGAGTTAACTGGGCTAACAACAGGTGCAATTACTAGCATTATCTTTTCTTCCAAATCGCATTTAGGAAAAAGATGACAAGTTAATAAAATTGATTTCTTACTAACTGCCGTCGTTTGTTGTAGAAACATAGCTCAAATCCTGGACAGTCCAGAACAGAGCCATAATATCTTAATTTATTCAGTTTATTAAGAGTAATTTATATCTTTCACAGAAAAATCATCAAGTTTTTTCTTAAGTTCAGGAATTAGCCCCAAGCTAACAGCAAGCTGCACTTGTTGCAGGAACGCACGTAACGCTCATACTCTGACGGGCAATCCATCGGGTCGAACTATGGCTATTTTCTTGAAGGAACGCATGTAACGCTCAGGCTCTAAGGGGCAACCCATCGGGTCGAACTATGGCTATTTTCCCGCTTACCAAAATACTCAACCTACCTCAATAATCAGTATTTGGGAAATTACCTGTAGATTGTGTCCAAGCCTGTAGTTCATAAATACTATATTTATCACTGGTGGACACCAGAGGCATAACGTTTTTGCCACCCCTGATAAATCACATCCCGTCCATCTTTGGGTGGAACAAACTGATAGACCCTTTCTCGGTTTTCCTTACTTCCCATCCTGCCAACATAGGTTAACTTCAACCCCAACTTGCTCAATAACTTTTGCGTGATCGCAACCTCACTCATCCCCTCAGAAACCGAAACCCCCAAATAATTCTTGATGATATGCCGATGCTGCACAGCCAAAGCCTTCAACTGCTGTAACTCCACATCAGAACCGCGAAACATAACCCCCGGTGTGAGAAAGTAACCAATATTGAGACTTTCCAGCAACAAAACCACGCTCATTAACTGTCCACGGTTAAAG
>JANNFJ010001414.1:0-2096 GCA_031379725.1 Calothrix sp. OTE_75_metabat_31 | reverse complement strand
CATAGCTTTTGGAAATATCTCCAATAGATAAATTGTCGTGAAAATATTTAGATATGTAGTATTTAAATTTACTTTTAAACTAAGTATCAAAATTAGCGATCGCTTGTTTTTGACCTGACCTCACAAAATCGCATTGCTCCCGGTGTGTTACTAGCACACCCAAGGCATTTATTTTTATACATCTAAGCCGAAAACAGCGTTAACGCTTATTATATTCATATATGAGACACTTATTTCAATTGATGTTATGACAGAAAAAATAGCTGTAGGAGTACGATTACCCCAAGAACATTTACATGAGATAGACGCTATTTGCCAAACTACAGGGAAATCGCGATCGCAAGTTTTGTTGGACGCTGTTGAAATGTACTTGGGAAAGGTATCTAACGATTGCGTGAGGTCTGAATTAGAGGATGTCAAGCATCGCCTCACAGTTGTAGAAAAAAGAATGCTGGCATGGATGGGGCAAAATTAAGCAGGCTAGGTGAGAATGCCTTGGGTTTTTGTAATGCGGGTCAGATGAGCAATAGTTACGCGCTTGGCTGAAACCCGCGTTCTTCGTCGCGTGCAAACAGCACAAACGCATTAGTTTAATATTTGTTAACTTTGCACTCTTGAAGGTGCGATGCCCTTGGCAACCATCTTCGATGGTATCGCTTTAACCCCATATTTTATGCACTTCTCTTCACCATCCGTAACCCTGTAGACTTGAATGTAATAAATACCATCAGTAATATGTATTATGTGGATCGCACGAGTGCGATGGTCGTTGGCGTTCGCGATCGCGTGTCCGTTCGCGGAGCGTTCCGAAGGAAAGAACTCAGCCTGCCCAAAGGGCTTAGACCCGCACAAGTGCGATCGCTCGATTGCAACTAAAGCCATAAGGTTGCCCAACGGAGTACGAAGATATACGACAGCAAATTCCCTAATAAATTAAATAGCAGATGTGGAAAACTGAGACTTTAAGATAAGGCGCAGCTAGGCACTTAAAATCATGGTTAACCAAATAGCCAAGTATTAGTTTCTGAAACTTCCAATTCATCAAAACAGTCAGCAAAGCTGGAAAAATGTAAGTATTTCAAAGGCATCCGAGACATTAAAACTAAAGAAAATTTGTCTAATTTAGCTAACTGCTGTAACTGGGATAAATCAAAATCCTCGCTAACACACTGTAACCTATCAAAAGTATCTATTACCAGTAACCGATTAATACCAGACAATTCAGTAACAATTTCGTGCCAAGAAAGCTGATAATACAAATTAAAGCTTATGGGAATAGCTTGAAAAATATTATCTACACTAAACGGATAATCCAAATCCAAATAAGCAGACTCTAAGTTAATATCTTTGAGCAAGCAATTTTTAATAGTAAATGTTTTTCCAACACCTTTTTTACCCCACAGGTTAATGTTGTTGCCTGAATTAATACTCTCGATTAACCAACTGTAATCCTTAAACCGTAACATTAATGCCATCCTTTTGTAATTAGTAATCAGACGCTCTGCGATCCGTTGATAGTATTTCTCTGAATGCGGACACTTTGCACCATCGCAATATGTCAAAATTTTAAGCTATGGTGTAGGCGATTGCTCGATTGCAACCATCGATCTGGGTATCGCCCACACCCAAGCTTGACTAGTGCTAATTCCCGTTTGTATGCGGTCGAAAAGTCAAATTAATTCTCTCACCAATGGGCTTCGAGGTTTTAGGAATTTGATGAACCCAATTTTCCTGACATCCCGGTTGCATCAACAATAAGCTGCCGTGTTCCAACCAAAAATCTACCGATTTTCCACCAGTGCGGGGACGCAGTTGAAATTTACGGGAAGCTCCGATACTTATAGAATCGATCGCAGGACTTACCCCCATACTCGGCTCGTTGTCGTTATGCCAACCAACCGAATCACGCCCATCGCGGTAACGGTTGCAAAGTACGATGTTGAAATGGTAGCCAGTCGTTGATTGTAGGAGCGATCGCACCTCCGACAATTTACTCGTCCAAGCCAGCGGCTCAAGTAACACGGAGTTGGAGTAAAGATAATTACACCCAGCGTCACCGTACATACATTCAAGGCGGGGGACGGGCAGAGTTTTAC
>JANNFJ010001372.1:0-2266 GCA_031379725.1 Calothrix sp. OTE_75_metabat_31 | reverse complement strand
ATCGGTTCCCGCTGCGATCGCAGCCATTGCCATCGACGGTACAAATTCTGACCAACCTGTACCGTGACTGGGGTCAATCATGATTGGTAGGTGTGTTAGCTTCCGCAACACTGGCACTACCGATAAATCTAATGTATTGCGGGTATACTGGCGGTCAAAAGTCCGAATACCGCGCTCGCATAAAATTACGTTAGGATTTCCCGCCGCTAAAATATACTCGGCTGCCATCAACCAATCTTCTATGGTCGCTGCCATTCCCCGCTTCAATAATACGGGCTTGGGTTGCGCTCCAACTTTTTTGAGGAGCGAAAAATTCTGCATATTTCTAGCTCCTACTTGGATGACATCGGCTACTTCGACGATTTTATCCAAATCGGCAGCATCCATAACTTCCGTAATAATACCGAGTCCGCTGGCTTTGCGTGCAGCCGCGAGTAATTCTAGTGCGCTTTCACCGTGCCCTTGGAAAGCATAAGGGGAAGTCCGGGGTTTGTATGCACCACCCCGTAGAAAATGCGCTCCTGCTGCCTTAACGCGCATTGCTGTCTCCACTATCATTTCTTCGTTCTCGACCGAGCAGGGGCCTGCAACCACCGTTAAGGGGTGGTTTTCACCGATGATAACTGCACCTGATGGGGTATTAACAATTACCTCGGATGGCTCTCCTTGTCGGTACTGGCGGCTAGCACGTTTGTAAGGTTCTTCAACTCGTAATACTTGTTCAATCCAAGGGCTGATTTCTTTAATTTGCAATGGGTCTAAGGTGACTGTTTCACCAACTAGACCCATGACGACTTTGTGTTTGCCGACTATTTTTTCGGGTGTCACTTTCCAACTGCTGATGAGTTCGTCATTGACGCGGTTGATTTCCAATTCTGGAGTACCAACTTTCATTACTACTATCATGTAATTCCCCTGAATAATTTATTTTGATTCTTTATCGGTTTTAGTACAAGCTAATCATTAAAATTGTGACTAGTGTTTGATGTCATTAATTCTGATGGGTAGTGCGTAGGCTTGCGCCAGCCCGCAGGGCTTGCATCTTGCTCGCTTTAATATAGTACGCGAGCAAGATGCTCGCACTACAGTAACCCCGCAAAATTAATGACATGAAGCACTAGTACCCCACCACATTAATTTTGATGGGTTATTTGGGCTCTCCGGTTGGGTGTAGCGTAAGCGTAACCCAACATATAATCGTTGGGTTACACTTACGTTCCACCCAACCTACAACCCCTCAGAACTTATGACACAAACCACTAGTACTCCATGTCATTAATTTTGATGGTATATATTATTGCCCGTAGGTTAGGCGTCCCGCCTGACCGGACTGCACAGGCGAGACGCCTATGCTACGACCCATCAAAACTTATGACATAGACCACTAGTAACGTGAAAAATATTTTACTCAATTTTTAATTAAAATATCGATTTTGGTAAAAAAGCTATATATTTTTTTTAAAAGAGTAACAATGTTGAAGTTTGAATGTCAGAACTTCAACATCTTTATGCAAATGTAACTTGCTCGATATCTAAAAATTTAAATAATTTTCGATTCCGAGCGAGAAAAATTATACCTTCTTTTGCTTTGTTGCTCGCCAAACTTCTACCATTCGTCCGAAATTGATAGTAAATTCATTCCAACCGAGTATAGTACCTGGTCGGTCAATGTCCCACGAAGCAGAAAGAACACCGTAAGTTATTCCCAAAACTCCCAAACCAAAAAAGCCGAGATTTGCTAGCAAAACGGCAATTGGGGGGAGCTGGATGTTGGCAAATACGATTAGTAAATAACTAGCAACTAAAGTAGTAATACCTAGTACTGTGGGAATACCGCAGAAGCCAACTACTCGACGAACCATGCGATCGCTGACAACTTTGGGTACAGCCATTTCCGCTTTGGTGTAAGGAAGTTTTTTGTCCTTAACCGATTCGGATTTGATTACTGGCTGTTGTTTGGCAGCTTTCGGTGTGGTTTTCTTTTGCTTTTTGTTTGGTTCAAACGGCAAATTATTGCGTTCGGAATCGGCAGACATAAGCGTAACTTCGGTTTATCCACGAATACCCAGACGGGCAATTAGGGCTTGATAGCGATCGCGGTTTTCACTTAAAATATATGACAAAAGCCGCTTGCGCTGACCAATGATTTTCAACAAACCACGACGGGAAGAATGGTCTTTCTTATTGATTTGTAGGTGTTCGGTAAGACGGTTTATACGTGCCGTCAACATCGCTACTTGGACATCGGATGACCCAGTATCGGTTT
>JANNFJ010001347.1:0-6935 GCA_031379725.1 Calothrix sp. OTE_75_metabat_31 | reverse complement strand
AGTTTTGTCGCTGCTGCCACTAGCGAGGGTTTTGCCATCAGGGCTAAAATTGACTTGTACTATTCTGGATGTATGACCTTTAAGCGTACGAATTTCTTCGCCTGTTTCCAGGTTCCATAGTTTGATACTTTTATCACTGCTACCGCCGGCTAAAGTTTGAGCATCTCGGCTAATAGCTACAGACATAACATTACTCGAATAAGTCGTTAGAGTCTGCTGTAAAAAAGGGCTGCTAGGTAAACTACTAATTAAAAATGTCGGTGCTGTGGGAAAGATTTTATAACGCATATATCCATATATTTGCGTACCTGTCAAGCTAATTAATAATGCTGCTCCGCTAACGAGTATTGACTTAACAAGCTTGTTATTTCTACCCATTATTGCAAATTTTGTCCCCAATGAATCTGGCGATCGCTTCGATGATTGATTGGGTGGTGAGGTATTTAAAGAAACTGAGGGTAGAGGTATTTGGGACGGTGAAGAGGGTAAGGTTGAAGGTGTCTCAATATTTAAATCTCTTTGGACTTCTTCTACGGACTGGTAACGTTCGTTGATGTTCTTTTTGAGCAATTTATCAATTACTTCTCCCAATTCTGAACTAACCTCATATCTGGCATATTGTCGCCACGAATTTACCCACCCATACCCGTATTCTGTCCACAGTTGAAACGGTGAAACCCCAGTCAGTAAGTGAAATATTGTTGCTCCCAAACTAAATAAATCGCTAGCTGGATAAGCTTCACCACTATTAATTTGTTCAATGGGACTGTATCCAAATGAACCGATTGTTGTCCCTGGTTTGTTTTGAACCGTTGCAGTTAACTGTTTAGAAGCACCAAAGTCAATCAAGACTATATCTCCTCTCGCTGGTATTCCAGAGGATGTCCCCTCGCGTGAAGTTGGATACGATGACGAATTCGTTCTGCGAGAAACAGTATAGTTTTGGCGACGCATAATGTTTTGCGGCTTGATGTCACGGTGAATTACTCCGTGTTCGTGGATGAAATTTAGCACTGGCAGAAGGCATATCAATAGTTCACGAATGTCTGATTCGCTAAAACTAGAGCGCGTTTGTAACTCTTTGTACAAATTTTGTCCATCGATATACTCTTGCACTAAGTACAAATAGCTATCTTGTTCAAAGTAAGCTAACAACGTGGGAATTTGCGAATGCCGACCTAGTTCTTGCAGCCGTTTCGCTTCTTCTTTGAATAATTCAATCGCTTTATTCAAAGCCCACGTACCTTGGACTTTGGGTGCTAGTTGCTTGACGACGCAGCGTTCGTTAAGTTTATCAACATCTTCTGCCAAGTAGGTTCTGCCAAATCCTCCCTCATCAGAAAGTACTCTAGTAACGCGATAATGACCTCGAAGCAAGTGAGTCAGAGGTGCGCTGCAACTCTGGCAATACTGATTCCCGTCGGGATTGATGGGATTCGGGCAATCTGGGTTCAGGCAGCAGAGCATTATAGCCGCAGTTATGGACAGTGATGAAGTTAATCATAGCGAAGCTATTAAAATCAAACTGCAAAATTGCCGAATTTTTAAGGAATTAAGGCAATGGTAAAGGGGTCGTGTCAAGGTGGAACTAAAACACCCTTCTTCTTTGTGTCCTTTGTGTCCTTTGTGGTTTAAATGTTGAACCACGAAGGACACAAAGACGAGTTACAGACTCTACTTCCTCGTTACGTTCCAAAGCTTGATTGTGCGGTCAAAGCTGCCGGAGGCTAGGGTTTTGCTGTCGGGACTAAAGGCTATTGACCAAATGCGGTTGTTATGACCTTGAAGCGTGCCAACTTCTGCCCCAGTTTCTAGATTCCAAAGTTTGACGGTTTTATCCCAACCTGCACTAGCTAGTGTTGTACCATCGGGGCTGAATGCCACAGACCAAACGCGATTGGTATGTCCAACTAAGGTGCGGATTTCTTTACCGGTATCTAGGCTCCACAATCTAACGGTTTTATCCCAGCCGGCGCTAGCGAGGCTTTTACCGTCCGCACTAATTGTTATAGCATTTACAGGTGTATCGTCATGTCCAGGTATGGTATATATTCGCACCCCGGTTTGCAAATCCCAAAGTTTGATTTTGCCATCGAATTGATTTGCTGTGGCAATTATTACTCTTACTTTCCCAGCGCTGAACGGTGATTCGGGGGGCAATGTAGCTACAGCCACCGAATTAATAATATCGCAATGTCCTTGAATCGTCCTAATTGCTATTCCCTGGGCGACATTCCAAATTTTGATTTTTTGATCCCAACCACCGCTAACAAGGGTTGCTCCATCGGCAGTGAACGCCAGCGATTGCACTGATGCTATATGACCGGAAAGGGTATAAATTAACTCTCCTGTCGCCGTATTCCATAATTTTATTGTACGGTCGGAACTGCCGCTAGCAAGTATTTTCCCGTCAGGACTGAATGCGATCGCATTAATTTCGTCTTTGTGTCCGGTAAGGGTACGACTCCCGATACCAGTCATGGAATCCCATAATTTTATCGTTTTGTCACTACTAACACTGGCAATTGTTCTACCATCAGGACTATATGTAACTGCCGAAACTAACTTAGAGTGTCCTGTCAATGTCAGCGCTAGCGGGGAATTTACTCCTGTTGAATAAGCTACCTCACCAACTTGTAATGGTGTAGTAGTTGTAGCAGGTAAAGGTTGCCAATACCAAATTCCCCCAAGTCCCAAACAAGCTACACTCCTAGTTAACAACTTGTTTGAGGTTATATGGTTGATACTGTCGATTGCATCGGGACGGTTTTCTTTAGGCATGGTAAATACCTTTACGGCACTAAGTTGATTTTGGGAACTGTTTTCTGGCTTATACCAAATTCTGTTGGAAATGGGACTTATAGCAATAGTATATGTTTATAAACTATTTAATTCTAGGATACATTTTTTAAGTAGATAGGACTCGTATTTAATTTTTGTAGGCGTAGCCAGCGCTTACGTTTATAAGGTTAAGTGTTGTAGGGTGCGTTATGCAAGTCGTAACGCACCATTATATTTCTGACTTCAAAGCAAATTATTCACTTATTCCTATTATTTATTTTGGTAACAATTATCATGGCTGCCGCCAAACTTTCAAAGTTCGGTCTGCACCACCGCTAACTATTGTCTTACCGTCGAGACTAAAAGCGAAAGTTTCGACGCTATCAACATGTTTGGCAAGGGTGCGAATATTCTTTGCTGTTGTATAGTCCCACAATTTAATCGTGCGATCGCGGCTGCTACTTGCGAGTATCATTCCGTCAGGACTGAAGGCAACGTGAGTAATGTCACTTATATGTCCTTCTAAGTTGTGAATTTGTTCCCCGGTTTTAATGTTCCAAATTTTAATACTGTTGTTACTCCCACTAACAAGATATTTTCCATCTGGACTAAAGGCAATAGTTGTAATTTCTCCACCAGCAAAAGTACCTATTTCGCTTCCAGTTTCGAGATTCCACAATTTTATACCCTCAAAACTACCTGCCGCAAGAATTTTACCATCAGGACTAAAAGCCACAGTTCTAATTGCTGTATGTCCTCTAATGGTGCGGATTTCTTCACGTGTAGCTAAGTTCCAAAGTTTAATGGTTCTATCATCGCTTCCGGATGCGAGGATTTGACCATCTGGATTTATTGCTAAAGTAGTAATGGCTGCCCTATGTCCGCTAAGGGTACGGAGTTCTTGACCGTTGTTGAGATTCCAAAGTTTTACTGTGTTGTCATCGCTACCGCTAGCCAAAATTTTACCATTGGGGTTGATGGCGATCGCATTGACGCGATTCGTATGTCCAAATAATGTCGAGATGGCTTGTCCTGTAGTCAAACTCCATAATTGAATTGTATCGTTATTAGTACTGGCAACCGTATTACCGTCAGGACTAATTGCTATTGATAAAACGCTGCTTGTATAACCTCTAATGGTAACGACAAGGGAAAAATTGGGCATGAAAGACTTTTGCGGATCTAATGTTGCATCGTCTGCCGTACCCTGGTGACGGTCATTCAAGGTAGGATTGGGCTGGCTGAGATTTGCGGGACTGCGACCATCAATATAAAATTGTTTGTACCAAAAGTTGCCAACTATTAATAACAAAACTCCTGCAACCCCAACAATAATCAGTTGTAGCTTAATATTGAGTGGAGGAATCGACGATAATGAGGTCAGATGCTGCGATGTGCCTACAGGAAACAGTCTTTCTGAGGGATGTAGCCCCCGACTCAAATCTACGATTACTTCATCAGCAGATTGATAGCGTTGGTTTTTGTCTTTCTTTAATAATTTATCTAACACTGCCGCAAACTCGTCGCTTACCTGAACTTTGAGATATTTTTGCCAGTTACCAACCCAAGCGTATCCATGTTCAGTCCACAATTTAAACGGCGAAACTCCTGTAAGTAGGTGAAAAGCTGTTGCCCCTAAACTAAATAAATCGCAGGCTGGATATGCTGCACCATCGCGGATTTGTTCAATAGGTGAATAGCCATGCGAACCAATAGAAGTACCAATTTTTGACTGTACTCTTGCCGTTAATTGTTTGGATGAACCGAAATCAATTAAATTTAACCTGCGATCGCTTTGACGACGGACAATATTTTGTGGTTTAATATCGCGGTGAATTACTCCATTTTCGTGAATAAATTTGAGTATCGGTAGTAAATCGAGTAATATTTTCCTAATTTCTACTTCGCTGTAGGGTGACTGTACAGCTTTTGTTTGACGACGTAAATTTAACTCGCGCAGTAAATTTTGTCCGTCAATATACTGTTGTACTAAATATAAATAGCTGTCTTCCTCAAAGTAGGCAATCAATGTTGGTATTTGCGGGTTTTCTCCTAATTGTTGAAGCCGTTGTGCTTCTTTTTGAAATAATTCTATAGCTTTTTTTAATGCCCAACTTCCTTCGGCTTTTGGTGCTAATTGTTTAATAACACACAGTTCGCTAAGTTTATCAACATCTTCTGCTAAGTAAGTTCGACCAAATCCACCTTCGTCAGAAAGTACTCGCATGACTTGGAAGCGGTTTCGCAGTAGCGTAACTAAGGGAGTACAACAAGTTAAGCAAAACTTGTTTCCATTGGGATTAAGTGGATTTGAGCAATCGGGATTTAAGCAGCAGATAGTCATGATAGAATTCCAACTGCATAATTGTTATTGCAATTTTGTAAGTTAAATAAGTTTTAGGTGATGACTGTAAACACGTAAGGATGCAATTAATGACATCTCCAGGCGGTTAGCAAGTATTATCTAGAATTAGTCCTAATTAAAATTTAGACAAATTTGTAATTATTTTCCGGATTACTATCTGATGGGGCATTGATATAAGAGGATATCGGTTACTCTTGTATTATACAAAAAGTCTTTGAAAAGTAGCTTTAATTCTTTGCAAGATTTTCACAATTAAAAATTAACTGTTCTCTAATAATCTGTATCTAACTAGACAAGAAAATACGATAAAATTATACCTAGATGTATTAATCTAATTATCAAACATCAAAATTGTAACTTAAATTTTTAATTATTCAAAAACAGGCAAATTTTAATTAAAAAAATCTAAAATTTATAGCCATATTATTGATTCTTATAAGTCGTAAGCTTCAGGTTTCTGACAATTTCTATAAATACCGTCGCCGCTTTCGGAATTATTGACCTTTAGAGGATGTTTTAAAAGTATACTTTTTGTCATGCTGAATGGAGCGTACAGCGCAATGTTCGCGCTGAGTCCTAAGAGGACTTGCTCCGCGTTAGCGTAGCTTCGCCTTAGCGATACGCGTTCCCGCAGGGTAGCATCTCGACCCCAACGAGAAATCTAGATTCTTCACTTCATTTCATTCCGTACCCTGCGGGAACGCTGCGCTAACAGAATGACAAATTATACCTACATTGGACTTTTAAAACATCCTCTTAGACATCTCCAACAATGATGTAAGGGCACAATGCCTTGCGCCCCTACTAAGGCTTTTGGGCAACGCATAATTAATTTCTGGAGATGTCTTTTGGGTATGCAACACGTTTGTGGTGAAACTGCTGCCAGACTTCAACAAAAATTTCGCCGATTTTTGTCATTTCCGCACGGGTTATGCCCGAATCAACGAGTTGATTTTCTTGCCAACGGGAACGCAAAATATTATTAACCATTGTTAAAGCTTGTTGAGGAGTTGCATCTTTAAGGCTTCTTAACGCAGCTTCGCAAGAATCTGCCAACATCACAATACCCGTTTCCCGTGACTGAGGACTCGGACCATCATAGCTAAAATCTGCGTCCTTAACTTCAATACAGGGATCTTCTTTTGCTAATTGCTGCGCTTGGTAGTGAAAATAAGCAATCATCATTGTTCCCTGGTGTTCGGGAATAAAAGCTTGAATTGCTGTTGGTAAACGGTGTTTGCGGGCGATCGCTAATCCTTCACTAACATGCTTTTTAATTATGGCAGCACTGATCCAAGGATTATTTATTTCCGTATCGTGCTTGTTATTTCTTCCCATTTGATTCTCGATAAATGCCTGAGAATCGTGCATTTTGCCAATATCGTGGTATAATGTCCCAGCCCTTACTAACTCGACATTGCATTTTAATTGACGGGCGGCAGCCTCAGCAAGAGTAGAAACAAATAAGGTATGCTGAAAAGTCCCCGGAGTTTCGGCAGCTAGGCGTTTAAGTAGCAAACGATTGGGGTTTGCTAGTTCTGCCAACCGGATAGGGGTAACTAAGTCAAACAGTTGTTCGAGGTAAGGGCTTAATCCCAAAGCCACAATGCTCCAGCCTAAACCTGAACCTGCGAAAAATAAAGCTTCTTTAAATACTAGATACCACGAAGCGCCAAAAACTTCACCAAATAAAACTTTGAGCAGTAAATAAACCCCTCCTTGGGTCAGCGCGATCGCAACTCCCAATAGTGCCAATTCTTCACGCGATCGCAATTTGTGTGCGAAGCAA
>JANNFJ010001334.1:0-5668 GCA_031379725.1 Calothrix sp. OTE_75_metabat_31 | reverse complement strand
AAGTATTGGTCAATCGCTGCAAGATGCGGGTGGTAAGCTGATGACAATCATAAACGACGGTCGGATATTTGCCACAGCCAATATTTATGAGAAAGATTTAGCTACAGTGAAAAACGGTCAAAGAATCAGAGTAAAAGTCGCTTCCTTACCTAACCAAACTTTTGAAGGCAGAATTACACAAATTGGCACATCTGTACAAGGAGAAACAAGAGTTGTACCCGTACAAGCAGAAATAAATAATCCTAGCGGTTTCTTGAAACCGGGAATGTTTGCCGAATTAGAGGTAATTACAGACAAAACAGCTTCGTCTCTATTAGCAATCCCGATTTCTGCTGTAGTGGATGCAAATGGTAAAAAAATAATCTACGTCCAAAATGGTAACGCTTTCCAATCGACTGAAGTTACTTTTGGTCAAACTTCTGGGGATATGGTGGAAGTGAAAACAGGTTTGTTTGAGGGCGATATGGTTGTTACCCAACGTGCTACACAATTATATGCACAGTCATTGCGGGGTGGTAGTAAAAAAGAAGACGGACATGCAGAAGAAGAAAAAACTGAGATCAAAGCGAATAATTTTCCAGTACCTTTATGGTTAATGGCAGCAGGGGGAGGTTCTGTAATAACTGCGATCGCGTTTGCAGGCAGTAACTCATTATTGGGTCGTCGCAAGCGTCATACCCTCGCGACAGTAGGGGCTAGTGGAGAGAGCATAACTTATGAAACTGAAGCTGAAGCATACATGGATAACCACAAGGAAGCAATGTCTCCTACCCCTGTAAGCATTGATAATCATCATAATCCTCGGAAGTTAGATTAACTGGGGCTGGGAACTCAATATTTTTCGATACATTAGGGACGTTCGTTTGCAGGCAAATTCTTACAATTGTTAGCCTAATGCTGGTTGAATAGCGAGTAGAAATGGATATCAAAAAATATCCCCTCCCCCCCATATTCTTTAAATTATTATATATCAACACCTCTACAACTATGCCCCCCGATAATGAATACCTTTACCTTATTTCGCAGTTTAAGAAATCCGGTATTTGCTAGACTTTACGCAGCTCAAGCAACAAGCCTTTTGGGTGATGCACTAACTTGGGTTGGTCTGGCTTTAGTCGCGTTTGAATTGGTTGGAAAACAATCCGCAGTTGTACTTTCTTTTGCTTTTACCCTGCGGGTGACCGCATTTGTATTGCTTGCACCTCTTGCAGGGTCAATTGCTGACCGCTTTGACCGCAAGAAAATTATGGTCGTAACCCACATTATCCGCATGGTAATTGTGGGATTGCTGCCCTTTGTAACGCAGGTATGGCAAATATATATATTGGTATTTACCTTAAATGTTTTTAACGCCTTTTTTACACCAACTTACCAAGCAACTATTCCCTTGGTGACAGGACAGAATGATTATCCGCAAGCGATCGCTCTCTCTGGCGCTACCTATCAATTACTTGGTGTCCTTGGTCCCGGTATCGCTGGAAGTGTTGCAGCATTAGTTGGAGCAAGACAGGTTTTCTTTCTGGATGCCTTGAGTTTTTTGATAGCTGGAGTGTTAATTTTGACACTACCCGGTCAATTAAGGGTAGAGTCAAGCCAATCATCAAGTACGCTCGGTCGAACTTGGCGCGATATCAAAAACGGTACGACTAGCTTATTTAATGATGCTTACATTCGCTATGGGCTGTTTATGCAGTTAGTTGCATCCATTGCTGGGGCGCAAATTTTAGTTAACACCGTTGGCTACGTTCAAGGTACGTTGAAGCTGGGGAATGTGCAGTATGGTTGGGTGATGGCTGCCTTTGGGATTGGGGCGACAATTTCGGCTGTTGGTGTCGGTGTTGTTGGTCAACGCTTTGCTCGAACAAGGGTTGTACTGTTTGGTGCGGGACTTATCACCATTGCTCTGTTACCTGCGAATTATGCAAATCTACCGTTTTTAATGGTTTTGTGGCTGCTGGCAGGAATGGGACAAAATTCTGTTAACTTACCCACACAAACTTTAATTGCAGACCGCATTCCTACTGATGCTCAAGGTCGAGTTTACGGCGCTCATTTTGCGTGGAGTCATTTATGGTGGGTAATATCTTACCCTTTGGCAGGTTGGCTGGGAAGTCAGTTTGCATCCTTGGAGTTTTTCTATGGTGGTTTGATAGGTTTAGCTTTGTTAGTAGTAGTACAAATTACTCTTGTACCCCATTCCCACGAACACTTACACTGTCCGGTTTTACACGAACATAAACACGTTCATGATGAACATCATACTCACGTTCACGATCAGGCAATATCTTTAGGTAAATCTCATACTCATCCTCACGAACACACCATGATTGTTTGTCACAATCATTCTCATCATCATGATATTCATCATCGCCATAGTCATTAGCGGTTTTTCTTTTGCATTTAACAGATGCTTGAGTGCTATTCCTCACAGCCAGCGCCAAGTCCCCTTAAGACTCACTAGCTTGAGAACGAAAGCGCCTGCGGCTTCCCCAAAGGAGTAGAATAAATCTCAGCTGTGCGAGGGTCTATTGTGGCAGACCTAAAAAATGCAGGAATTGGGCTACCCGATCCTGATGTACGAATGTACGAATTTTGATACCACGCTATCTGGATAGATGGCAAGCTGCACTTGGAACGAATGATAACAATAATACTGAATACTAAAAACTATAATTATATACTTTAATTCATAATTACAAATCAATGCTTAGTCAGAAATAGATTATTTTATAATTAAGAAAAATGTCAAACTAAATAATAAAAAGTTTGGCGTTATCTCTATGACCTGAAGCTTCGCGCTCGATTTGTTATGCCATTCTTCTTATTTACTTTGGGTTGTTGGATAGTTATAGATTGTCAACAATGCCCATCTCAGGTTGAGTGAATGCGATCGCTCATGTGCCACTACTAATTTCTAAAGTTCTACAACGTGTTCAGAACGAAGACATTTGTTGCCATATCATAAGTGCAACTGTAGCTGGTAAGAGTTTCTTCTAGAATACTGCTGTGGTGTTCGGACAATAGCGTTTTATAAAGTCTGTCGGGAGAAGCTTCCTTCCCCCGATGAGCTTTGTCCAGTAAGGAGGAACCTTCTGTACTTTAGTTAGTTTTGTAGTTAGTGAATACTTTGCGCTTTTACAAGCCTATGCCATTGCTGTAGCCATCTGACGACAAGACTGGGCGCAGCGGCGACAAGATTGGGCACAGCGTTTGCAGTGGTCATGACTGTGTTTCTCACACTCAGCAGCACAGCTAGAGCAAGCCTCTGCACAGACACCGCACATTTGAGCATGGAGAGCCGAATTGCGAGACATGAAACGGGCACACAGACTACACATATCGGAGCAGTCTCGGCACAGGTTAATACATTGAGCCATCATCTGTACCATGTCGCTACTCAAGCAGGCATCAGCACACACTTCGCAATCACGCAAACAATCAAGACAATTCTGAATGCAAGTTTCAAGCTGGGATTGGTGACTTGTAGTTGTAGTCATTATTAAACTCCTAAAACAGTAAGTTCGGCTATAAAGCAGCATTCCTACTACCTTGGCTATACCTTAAATGAATGTAACTACAGTTGCGTGTACCTAATTATGTAGATAGTATTTACTCCTAATGATTACAAATATTTCATCCTAATTTCATATCTGTGTGCATAACTTTTTTAAGGGTTGATATTAAAAATATTTCATCCTGATTTCATTTTTGGCTGTAAAAATAAGTATTAAGTGTGGTATCCTTTGCCATGACTTAACAAAACACAAATCAGCAATAAAGCTTGACTCTCCAGTTAGCTGGATGGTTTAGGATTGGATCAACAAACTGTTAAACGATACTTATGCAACTCTTAAATTTGAAAAATACCTTTTTGGCATTTGGTTTTGTTGCAATTGCATCCCTAGCAAGTGGTGTGCTAACAGCCTGTTCTACACCTGCTCAAGAGAACCAAGTTCAAGCCCCAAATCCAACTGCAACCGATGCAAGCGACAAGCAGATGAACCATAACAATGGCATGAACCATAGCAGTGGCATGAATCACAATATGTCAATGGATTTGGGCCCAGCCGATGCTAACTTTGACTTGCGTTTCATCGATGCGATGACACCACACCATCAAGGGGCAACAGAAATGGCAAAACAAGCGCAACAAAAATCTAAACGCTCTGAGATTAAAAAGCTAGCAGACAATATTATTAAGGCGCAAAACCAAGAAATTGCACAAATGAAGCAGTGGCGACAAGCTTGGTATCCCAAGACAGGAGATAAACCAATGGCTTACGATGCTTCATCGAAGCAGATACGGGAGATGTCATCCGAACAAATGCAAGGCATGATGATGAACATGGACTTAGGAACAGCCGATGCTGAGTTTGATTTGCGATTCATCAATGCGATGATCCCGCACCATGAAGGTGCTGTAACAATGGCAAAGGATGCTTTGAATAAGTCTAAACGACCTGAAATTAAGAAATTCGCTCAAGAAATTATTAATTCCCAAGATACAGAAATCTCACAAATGAAACAGTGGCATCAAGCTTGGTATAAAAAGTAAGGTGAACTATTAACAGTTATCAACGCCGATGCAAAGAGGGTAAGGTTTTCGTGAAGAGATAATTTCTTCATAACCAGGAAACTTTACCGTACACTGAGTATAAAATTTCATCCAAATTTCATATCCATATGAAAAACTAGATGAAGAAGCTAAAAAATATAAACATACCTTACACAAGCAAATTATAAACAATGCGAATCAAAGGCCCTTATCAACTTAAAACTTCGCTACTTCTTCAGCATACTTCTGTCATCATAATTAGTTAGATATGGCAAATATATATATTGGTATTTGCCTTGAATGTTTTTAACGCCTTCTTTACACCAACTTACCTGCGATCGCATTTTGGGCTAGTACCGTGCGGCGCAAATAATAATACCATTGTAGTGCGAGCTTCTAGCTCGCTTACTCTATAAAGCGAGCTAGAAGCAAGCCCTGCGGGCTGGCGCAAGCCGAAGCACTACTTTTTATATCAAAATTAAAATATTTTTAAAATGGTATGGTTATTTACGCCATGCTGTACTAGTAATTTATTATCTCGCCGCAAAAGTCCCATTTAGCAACCGTAGGTGCTTATGGAGAAGAAACTGTAACTTACGAAACAGATACTCAGATTTATTTAGATAACCATAAACAAACACATCTGTCCCCTACCCCAATCTCAGTTGATAAACAGGAAAAATCTTAGTAAAGAGGTTAAATGCTCCCATCTATCTTATATTTCATCCTAATTTCATTTGGGTGTGAAAGAATGTTAAGTAACAGCTAGACTAGCTGCTTCGTGGTGAATATACGAAAAATCCACAGGTGTGATTGATTGTCCCCTCTATTAAAGGAAACTCTAGGCGATGCGATTCAACCGTTCCCCAAATCAAACTGCATCACTTCTTCATGTTTCTTCGGCAATACTGAGTGTACTGTTGCTAACTACTCAAGGAGTTGTCCTTGCTGGTGCTGGACACGACCACAGTGGTGCAAGTTCGTTTAAAGCTGGAGGGGACGCAAATAGTTCAGTAAATGTTGATGCACAAACAGCCCAACGTTTAGGTATTAAAGTCGAACCCGTAAAACTTCAGCCCCTGGCTCTGGGGATAAAAACCACCGGACAAATTG
>JANNFJ010001307.1:0-2671 GCA_031379725.1 Calothrix sp. OTE_75_metabat_31 | reverse complement strand
AAGTGGAAGACTGCTTTGCAGAAATTGAACTAACAGAATCGCAACGTCAAGAAGCTCTAAATGTAGTGGAGGCGATGTTCAAAATCTTCACAGAATGGACGTATGAGTTGCTAACTTATGCACATAACCATCCGATAGAAGTTGCCCCAGTCGAAGAAGCGAAAGCCTTGCAAATGGCTTGCGTATAAACGCAATCTGTATAGCATAGCAAAATTATAGAGACGTTACATGTAACGTCTCTACTTTCTTATAGCGCGACTTCAACAGAACTAATATTTATCTTATACCAATTACTTATGAAGATGCATAGAAAGAACCCCTCCCCAACCCTCCCCGCTAGCGGGGAGGGTGCGCGCAAGCGCGGGTGGGGTCAAAATAATGTGCAGCTTCATATAAAATTGGTATTAAAGTCCCAATGCAACACGGGTTTGAGGCCCAACCGTACCATCAGCTAACAAACCATTGTTAACCTGGAAATTGCGAACCGCACGCTGCGTAATAGTTCCATAAAATCCGGTTGTTGGCAATCCTAAAACACGTTGTACTTGAACAACCGATGCACCTTGTGAATTCAAACTAAGGGTTACAGGCCCACCCACACCCAGACCGGGAGTACCTCCACTTCCGGGACGAGTCCCAATGTATCTAGTCGAAACGTAATTACCTGAAGAAAGCCGAGAAAAACCATTCGGGCTATCGACCACTATAGCCAGTTTAGAGCCATTTCGCAGACATCCGACAACCGGTGCGCTGGTTCTCGGTGCAGACCGAATTCGCAAACAACTACCATTTGTCCGCACGTAGCCGATTGCGCTGACTGCTGCTTGTGCTTGGGGAAGACTAGCAAGTACCATCCCGACGCTAGCTATAGCCAAGCAAGCCGATTTGAAAACTTTTGCGAAATTAAACTTGATTTTGGGAAAATTTAGTTGAGGTTCTATTGCTGTTTCCTGATTGGCATCAGCAACTACAGAGTAAGCAAGATAATCCATCTTGATGTTCTCCTGGATTTATTAGGGTGTTTTTAGGCTTATTGGCGATGGATACAGAGAATAGCCGCGACTTTCGCCGATTTCCATCTAATGTATTTAATACTACTGCATATTTTAAAATATTATCACTGAGAACATGATTAAGAAAAAATAAAATTGGTTACATTCTTCCGGATGGATGTGAGTGAGGAGAACTGTACTACAAATGTTTCTTTAATCACTCTATCTAAATGGATACTTTATAAAATTATTTTATTGTGTTGGGCTGGGCAAGATATGCAGCAGTTTTCATATTTATCGAATAGGTAAGAAAGGGCGGGGAGACCTATAGGTGTCAACTTAAAGTCAAACGCTTACGCCACAGTCATTTTACCCCACCCCTTAATCCCCTCCCCGCTTGCGGAGAGGGGAAATTGAAATCCAGTTCCCTCCCCGCACGCGGGGAGGGCTAGGGTGGGGTTCTTCTGGATCTATACGTTCTAACAAGGGTTTCATGTTAAGTTGACACCAATAGCGGAGACCCCGCCCCTACGGATATTTCAAGATTGTCTGGGGGTATAAAAATTATCATTACGGAAGCGCTGACCGTTCCGCAAAATTTCCACTCCTTGGGGGCTAACCAAGTAGGAAAAGCTACCATTGTCGGCACGGTATTTGGAATTGCTGACATTCCATGCTGGTAGTCGAACAGGTTGATTTGGGTTTTGCTTAAGTTCTCCAATGTAAAATAATTGACCATTTTCTTGGCAAACTTTGACATGTGCATTTGTGGTTTCACCATCAATCAAGGTTGCGCCCTGGCATTGAATGCTAGAAATTGTCGGGGATGGTGAAATTCGAGCTTGATTTACAGATGGGCGGTTTTGAGTGGCTGTTGAAATTGGTTGTATAGCTATTGTATTGGCATTCTGTGACGGTAATATATTGAGCGGGTTAACTGCAATACGCTGCAAAGTGTGGATTTCAAAGTGCAGATGTGGTGCAGAACTATTGCCAGTAGAACCCATTTCCGCAATCATTTGACCTTGGGTAACTTGTTGACCGTTACTAACTAAAATACGGCGGTTGTGTCCGTAAACTGTAATCCGACCGTCGGCATGTTGAATTTTAACTCTATTTCCCAATCCCCAATCGTCCCACCCAGTTTTGATAACTTTGCCTGCTGCTGCTGCCAATATCGGAGTTCCTGATGCGTTGGCAATATCGATGCCTTCGTGCTTATATTTGCGGAAGCCTTGCGATACAATGCCTTGGGCGGGGTAAATAAAACTTGAAACGCGATCACCTGATTGTTGCGTCTGGGAAATTTTGACTGCTTGCGTCGATCGAGTATTTGTACTTAATATGCTTGTTAGAATTAAAGCGATTGATCCATAAGTATAAACATGATAAATACCGTTTTTCATAAAATCAAAGTCAGTTGCAACTACTGTTCAGACTATATTTACATATTCGCTATTTCTTTGTTAACTTGGTAACATCCGGATTAGGATTATAGATTTTGCTTGATTCAGAGGGCGTATAAATAAATTCTGTCATAAGGCTAAAACCGTAGGATAGGTGTCCCGCCTGTCAGTTTTAAATATGGGATAAAAATAAAACCGTAGGATAGGCGTCCCGCCTGTCATATGATAGGACAGGCGAGACGCCTATCCTACGACTAAACTGATACTAAACGG
>JANNFJ010001289.1:0-10533 GCA_031379725.1 Calothrix sp. OTE_75_metabat_31 | reverse complement strand
TCCCTTGCGGGTGATGGACAGCCAGCCCCCATTCCCACTAAGCATCGACGAGATCAAGACCCGTCTAACTTTGCTCTCAAGTAGGATTGGGACACCTCACGGTATAAATACAGGGGTAGACGAGAAAATTCTTCGCTACCCCTGAAATATCTACCTATCCAATTTTTCTTAAGACTCAACAAAAGGTATTAATAGTAGATTTTGCCACCACCCCATTGCGAACCCACGATTTTGGGTTGGAGGAGAATATAACCTGCGATCGCTTCCAAATCCTTATCGGTGAGGTTACGCATTTCGGTAAAAATATCAGCACTCTTGGTACTGGGGTGCAATTCGGAGATTTCTTCTTCTCCGTCGTAGGTAGTAGGATTTTTCATGTAATCTACCAAACCTTCGATACTATTGCGGTTTGGTGTTGCCCCCGCTAAAGCTTCTGGTTCTAAACCGACGTTTTGGTTAGTTTTAGTTACACCACCAGCATGACATTGGGCACAAGCATATTGAAATAAACGTTTGCCTTCTTTTACTTGCTTAAGGTTAAGAACAGTAGTTTGACCACCTTCGTTCAATGCCACAGTGCGAGTCTGTTCGCTTAAATTCACAGCACTTGCACTACCGATAACAAATTGAAACGCAAGCAAAATTGCCGCAAAAATGCCAATAAATTTTCTTAACATCTTTCCCCTTAAAATTTTGATGCTCGACACAGCTAAAAATGCATTACTCAATCTCAAGCTAGAAATAGTTATGTCGTTAATTTTGACAAGTCCTGGGGGTCAGACCCTGACAACTCCTGCGAAGTCGGGGATCTGGCAAGCCTTCAGATGCCAATTGAGCAAATTCGGTCGCATTGACCAAATTACCCATAACGCTTGTTCGCTAACAAATATAGATTGAGCCACATTAATACAAATATCATGTTAAGAGTGCAATTAGTTACCCAAGCTACATCTTTGGGAGTAGGAAGTGGGGTGTGGTTCAGTCAGGAGTTGAGAAAGAAAATAATTATTAACTAGACTCAGTAATGCCCATTAATTATGCGTTGCCGGAAAACCGGATGTAGAGACGTTACATGTAACGTCTCTACATCTGGCAACTATCGAATTTCACCCTTTCCCACCTGTAAAGGTGACGCTTTGGATAAAATACCGATTGAAAAAAGCATAAATACTTAGTGCTGGCAATGTAAATACCATCGAAGCTGCCATAATATAATTCCAGTAACTGATATATTGCCCTTTGAATGTATTTAAGCCTAAAGGTAAAGTGAACATTTCAGGGTCGAATAAAATTACTACAGGCAAGAGAAAATTATTCCAGCTACTCATAAACACAAATACCGCTTGTGCAGCTAACGCAGGTTTTGCTAGTGGTAAAACTATGCGTCGAAAAATTCCAAAAGGTGTCAAACCATCAAGTGCGGCAGCTTCTTCTAATTCTTTAGGAAAATTTACAAAAAATTGCCGCATCATAAAAATAAAAGTGGCATTAACCATGCTAGGGACAATCATCCCTTGATATGAATTAAGCCACCCAAAAGCTTTTAAAATTAGAAATGTGGGGATAAGTGTAATTTGTGCAGGTACTGCTAGAACTGTAAGAATAAGTAAGAACCAAAATCGTTGGCCTCTAAACCGCAGTCGTGCCAGCGCATAACCTGCCATTGAGTTAAATAACAAGTTTAAAACTGTAACGCTAACAGCAATCACGACACTATTAAATAACCAACGTAAAAATAGCGGTTCTTGGAAGAAGATTTGTTTGTAATTATCTAGAGTAAAGTTTTTGGGGAAAAAATTTGCCTCACCACTGCTAATTTCAGCGAAGGATTTAAATGATGCTGAAAATGCCCATAAAAAAGGAATTAGGGTAATAATCGCGTAAAGTGTTAGTAGCCCATAGAGAAGTATTTTCCAGATAGGGAATGTGCGAGGCATAAAATTAGGAGTTAGGAGTAGCCCTGTCAAGGTGGATAAAGACTAGCATAAAATTGCTAATTTATTATCTTTGCGCTCTTTGTGTCCTTTGTGGTTCAAAAAATCTTCATGTTGAACCACAAAGGACACAAAGGACACTAAGAAGAAACATATTTTAGTTCCACTTAATTTTTACACTTCACTCCTTACTTCTTATCTTAAATTTTTTCGCCAAAAAAGCGACGTTGAATCAGAGTTGCAGTCACAATAACCGCAGCAAGAAGAAATGCGATCGCAGCCCCATATCCCATTTGCAGGTTGCGAAATACTGCTTGGTATATCAGTAAAACTACGGTCAAAGTTGCGTTATTTGGTCCCCCGGTTCCATTCGAGAAAATGTAAGACTGGTCGAATAACTGAAACGTACCAATAATTCCCATTGCCAATACAAAGAACGTCACCGGACGCAAAATTGGCACAGTAATATAAATAAATTGCTTCCACCCATTCGCCCCATCGAGTTCGGCAGCTTCATAAAGCGACTGGGGAATATCCTGCAATGCTGCTAAATAAATCACCATAAAAAATGGTGCAGTTGACCAGATATTCATCAGCATAATCCCTTTGAGGGCAACAGCAGGGTCACCCAACCAATTGTAAGTAGGCAATCCGCAAAAGGCTAAAAAATCATTTAGTAACCCATTGGTATTGTATATCCACATGAAAATCAGCGTTAACACGGCTGAAGATGTGACAGTGGGCAAAAAATAAAGGATTCGCCACCAATTTTTTCCATAAATCCCAGAATTGAGCGTTACTGCCAAAATTAGAGCTAAAACCGTTTGCGAAGGTACGACAATTAGTACATACTCAATCGTGTTCCGCAGCGAAATCCACACTCGTTCATCTTCAACTAGACGGGTGAAATTGCCAAACCCAACGAAATTGTATTCAACACCCCCAAGCAACCGAACCTTGTGCAGCGACAAAAAAACCGCATACAAAATCGGCAGGATTACAAAAACCCCCAATACAAGGATTGTCGGTGTCATAAACCCATATCCAGCTAGGTTTTCTGTCAGCTGCCACCTGCTATTTATCTGCCGTCTTCGGATTTCTACCACCTATATAACCTCCACGCTTGTAGCGTTGGCATGTCAACTTCACTACAGCGATACGCCCTTGGCGTTAAACTCCACTTATCACTCACTTAATTATCTATTTTACTTCTTTAGATAGATGAATTTATGCTTAATAATAAATTGCAATTCAGAAACTTGTGAAGTTTCTGCATAACAGCAAAAGAAATATCAAGCCAAACAAAAAATTGCAGATTGCGATCGCTTCTCAAATTCCATAGGCTATCTGCATAAACACAGAGTTATTAAGTTAAAGTTTTACACTTTTTATGCCTAATTTTTCTATGGGTTCGTGTAGTGTATTCCTTGTTCCAGCGATCGCAGCTTTAAGCTTCGGGCTAGATACAACCAAAGCATTTGCCCAAGCGACCTATCCATTTAATGCCATCTACAACGTAGTAGTTGAATCTAAACCGATTACGCCTGAAGTATCAAAAGTAACTTTAATTGGTACGAACCCAGATGCTCCATACGGTTTAACTGATATTACAAGTGGGAACTACGCTCAACTTGACCCTACAACTGGTATAACAACATCAGGTCCAGATGCGGCAGAATTTGGTATAAACGGCTTACCAATTCTCACTGATACCTTTTTTGGAAGCGGCAATAATAAGCTATTTGGAACTAGTACAGCCACTGCTGTAGCTGACCTACCAAACCTTACAGCGTCTGCTGAGGTTACTCTTACTGTCACTGGCGGTTCGGGTGAATTCACTGGTGCAAAGGGTACCCTCCAGATTTCAGATACATATACCCTCAGTTTAGATCCAACTGCTCCTATAAAAGGTCGAGCGGTTGTAAATGGTTCTTTCCAAACCTTCCAAAAAGTTCCCGAACCGAATGCAGGAATTGGTATGATTTTGGGGATTTGTGGAGTCGGTTTATTTTTGAAGCGTCAACGCAAACAAATATCGACCCAACCCCAACTAAACTAATCAAAATCAACCCCAACAAAGGGAAATATAGTAGTTCATGTCAAAAGTTTTTATAGGTTGTTCGTAGTTGCGCTTTAGCGCAACTACGAACCCAAGATGATATCGCTCCTCAAAATTCTATAGGCTGTACTTACTAAATACGGAATTAGTTCGATACATATAGGGCTACTATTTGATTTTTGAAAAGATACGTAGGGTGTGTTACGCTGTCGCTAACACACCAAACCCTTATAAATTGTGCGTTACGACTTGCGTCTAACGCACCCTACATATACTGAATTTTTTCAAAAATCAAATATGATTCCTATATTTTGATTGCGTTATTCATTAACCTTTGTAGTTGTATTTATACCTGTTCAGCTTGCAAAAACAAGCTGATTTTTTTAAGTGCCAATCTTACCTACTATTCTAAATATGCGTCTATCTTTACGAACTAAATCTCTTTTTCGCTTGACAATTCTCGGTGCTTGTCTAACTGCTGTATTCAAAATCTCATCAGCAACAGCCGCCTCTCTGGGTGTAGTTGCTGATGGACTTGATAACGTGCGCGGTCTAAATTTTGCTCCTGACGGTAGTCTATATATTACCGAGTCAGGTGTAGGTGGTGATGGACGATGCATCCCCGGACCTTCTTTGGAAGGTTTACTGTCGTGCGCTGGCAATAGTGGTGCTGTTACCCGTGTCAAAGATGGTAAGCAAGAACGTGTTTTAACAGGATTACCATCAATAGCACTAAGACCAATTGGTGATACAGGTGAAGGCCCGCAGGATATCCAATTTGATGCTGCGGGAAATGCTTATCTTTTGATGGGGTATGGTGGTAATCCGACAATTAAAGATTTCCCAGATAATTCACCGAGTTGGGGACAACTTTACAAAGTTGATTTTAGTAAAGGTGCGCTAACTAGCATTGCTAATTTGCCGAAATATGAATTAGCAAATAATTCCGACGGGGAAGGGACGCTGGACGTAAGCGGTGAAGTCGCTAGCAATCCTTACGCTTTTACAATTAAAGATAATACTGCTTACATTATTGATGCGGCAGCAAATAATATTATGCGAGTGGGACTCGATGGCAGTAATTTAACATCGCTTGCGGTACTTCCCAAGCAAACAATCGTAAATCCCATTTTCCCAACTCCCGCACCGGGACAAGTATTACCCCCCGATGCGCCACCACCCGGTCAAATTCCCGATGTAGTTTCAATCCAATCAGTACCGACTGGTGTTGTTTTCGGTCCCGATGGAGCATTGTATGTCAGTGAATTTACTGGATTTCCTTTCCCCGAAGGTAAAGCACGTATCCTTCGAGTTGGTTTAGATGGTGCGATAAGTGTTTACGCTGACGGGTTTACCCAACTTTCCGACTTGGAATTTGATACACAAGGCAATTTGTATGCATTGCAATACGGTAATCAACCGCAATGGCAAGGTCAAAGCGATGCTTCGGTCATCCAAATTGCCCCTGATGGAACTCGGATTGTACTTGCCAGTGGAAACGGTTTACAGTCCGCTACAGCGCTTACCGTTGGCACTGATGGTGCTATTTATGTTTCCAATAAAGGCGATCGCGCTGGATTGGGGCAAGTTTTGCGAATCGACCCTAAAATCAAAGTTCCCGAACCTAGTTCTATTTTAGGAATATTCGCATTCGCTGCTATGGGAATTGGTTTTTTAAAGAATTCCAAAAAATATGAAGTCCCGTAGGATAGGCATCCTGCCTGTCCGAATATTTGTATGACAGGCAAGATGCCTATCCTACGGTCTTAATCCAAAGCTTGAATTAATTGATTTGCTTGGGTTTGCGCTCTTAACATTGCTTCTTGCAGGGGTTGTTGCCCTAACATTGCGCTAATAAACTGATTATCAAAATTATTCATAATTGCCGCAGGATATTTACCCACTTGCCAGGGAGTACCGTAATTAACTCCCGCTACTAACGACGACCTCAAGGTATCCTGGTCGTAACCCAAATTCGCAGCCACCGATTTACGAGTTGGTAACGCAAACCCAGTTCCCGTCCACTTCTGCATTCCTTCCTTACCCGTCAGGTAAGAAATTAATTCCCAAGCTTCGGGTTTATATTGGCTTTGTTTGTTCATTACATAGGCAACTGTAAACACCATCGTGCCTGATGTTTCATTTACTTTCGGTATTTGTGCAGTAGCAAAATCTAACTTCGGAAATGTTTCTTTAAGATAGGGTATTGCCCAGTTCCCTTCTATTACCATCGCCGCTTTACCTTGACCGAACATTTCGCTACCGGAGTTTGTACCAACATCCGATTTTTGTGCTGATGAGCGGTCTTTTTGATACTGTTCAATTACTAATTGCAACCCTTGTAAACTAGTTTGATTGGCAAAAGTAGCGCGATCGCGTGGGTCAATAATACTTCCACCAAATGCCTTGATTTTATACGCTTGACGTGCTAATTCGGGGGTTTCTCCGAAGCCGTATTGGTCGATACGATTGTCTTTATTTGTATCGAGCGTTAACTTTTTTGCGTAATTACGTAGTTCATCCCAACTTTGGGGGGGATTCTCCAAACCCGCATCAGTAAAGGCTTTTTTGTTATAAAACAGCGCTAGAGTTGAATAATCTTTAGGAAAACCATAGATACGATTGTTATATTTAAAAGTGTTAAGTAAGCTTGGTTCAAAATCGGCTAGGTCAAATTCAGGTTTGACGTAATTATCTAAGGGTTCGAGGACATTTTGGCTCATCAAAAAAGGAGCCTCCAATGCATCCAAATAGAAAACATCAGGAGCTGCTTCACCAACCAACCGCGTTTTGATTACGTCCATGTATTGGTCGGCAATTTCTTCATATTTAACTTTGATATTTGGATGTTGTGCTTCAAAGTCGCGTAAAACACCTTTTAATAACTTTTGTTCGGCAGGAGAAGCACCCCAACCGCTAAGTTTGACAGTGGTAACACTGGAAGTAGCCATCGGGGTGGGAATTTGACAGC
This sequence comes from Calothrix sp. OTE_75_metabat_31, assembly GCA_031379725.1. Lineage (GTDB taxonomy): Bacteria > Cyanobacteriota > Cyanobacteriia > Cyanobacteriales > Nostocaceae > JANNFJ01. Next base: position 3,569 of record JANNFJ010001289.1, on the reverse strand, counting down.
CAACGAAGGTTAAGGCGATCGCAATCACTAATCCCAAAAAATTCAATGCGCTTTTTGTCATCTGTGTCAGATGAAAGACTATTTAATCTAACTTATAACGCTTATGAAACTAAATAAATGTGCTAAAAGCTTGAAGTTTTATTGAGAAATGCAAGGTAAAATTGCGAGGAATTACTACTGTCGCTTGAGTAAAACACCGCAATCCCTCAACTACCGTATGTCGCCAACCGATACCCTGACAACCGCTTTACCAAATCCAGATGTATCAATGGATTCTGCTCAACATAAAACTTCTGTTAATCAGCTTCGTGATATTCCTTCGATTGTACCTGGTGATACTACCATCTTGGATACTTGCCAAGGACATCACAAAAATCATCCAGAAAATATTCTCCCGAAAATTCCTAAAGGTGCAATTCGCACCTCGTTACGTGCTTCCACTATCGATGGAGTGTTTGCGGCGGTTTTCTCAATTACCACTACTGGAATTTTATTAAGTAATTTTCTAGTCGAGTTGGGAGCTAGTCCTGTAATATTTGGGATGGTTTCTTCAATCCCAATGATAGTTAACCTAATTCAGCCTTTGGGTGCATACCTTTCCGAGCGAACTACCAGCCGCTTTCATTATGCACTGTGGACATTTGGAGTGTCCCGCATTCTCTGGATTGGGCTTGTGGTTGCCATTTGGATGGCTGGTTTGGGATTAGTCGATTCACATCAGCTGGTAGTTTTAACATTAATAATAGTCTTAGCTACAAACTTACTCGGCGGTTTGGGTAGTGCTTCGTGGTTAAGTTGGATGGCAGAAATAGTCCCTCGACGATTGCGAGGCAGATATTTCGGAATTCGTAATACGATATCGAGTTTTACTAATTTTGTTTGCGTTCCGTTAGGGGGAGTTGCGGTTTCGATGTGGTACGGTGGAACCCTACAAGGCTATGGTGTAATGCTCGCTATTGGTATTTTGTCAGGGATTATTAGTATTGCTTTGCAGCATTTCAAAATCGATATTAACCCTCAAGAAGAAAATTCATTATTAAGGGAAGCCCAAAAAATCAGGGAATTAGAGGAACTACAGGAAATTGGAGACATGACTACAAATTCTACCTCCCCTACTCCCCCTCTTTCAATTCTCAAAAACGCGAACTTTTTAAGGTATTTGGCTTACTTCGGACTGTGGATGTTTGCCGTTAACCTGAGTGCGCCGTTCTTCAATCTCTATATGTTAGATACGTTATCGCTCGATGTTAGCTTGGTGACATTGTACGGCAGCTTACAAGCGGGTGCGAATTTATTATTAATGATACTTTGGGGTCGTTTAGCCGACAAAATTGGCAACCGTCCGATTTTGCTTGTAGTGGGAATTTTAGTTGCTGCGACACCAATATTGTGGCTTGGGGTTGGTGGTAATAACGACTTTGATGTTTTTTTATGGTTGCCACTGTTACATGTATTAACAGGGGGAACTTGGGCAGCGATTGATTTATGTAGTAATAATTTACAGATAGGAGTCGCACCCCTGCGAAACCAGTCGAGGTATTTTGCGACAGCTGCTGCTGTAGCTGGTGTGAGTGGTGCTTTAGGCACAACTATCGGCAGTTTACTAGCATCAAATCCCAGCTTAGGCGGTTTAACTACATTATTTGCCCTTTCGGGTGTTTGTCGATTAGTAGCTTTGGCTCCACTTTTCTTTGTAGAAGAACCATATCAAAAATCATTGAGCAGTCTATTCCAAGAAATTTGGGGAAGTAGGGAGTTGAAAATAGGGAGTAGTCAGTAGTTAGTTGTCAGTAGTCAGTAGTCAATAGTCAGTAGTCAGTAGTCAGTTGTTAGTTGTCAGTTGTCAGTTGTCAGTTGTAATACCAGTTTAATATGAAGCTGCATAATATAGAACCCCACCCTATAGAGGGTAGCGCTTCCCGCAGGGTACCCTCCACGAAGCGCGGGGACGGGATTAAGGGGAGCCAGCGCGGTCTTGGGGGTTCCCCCATGAGCGACTGGCGTGTGGGGGAAAATTCTATGCAGCTAGCCCTTTGGGCTAGCTGAGTCCTAAGAGGACACGCACTCGCGTTCGCTAACACATATTATTGGTAGAAGTTGTCAGTTGTTAGTTGTTAGTAGGGAGTGGAGGAATGGATAGGAGAGAGAAGCGTAATAATTAGTAATTTTTTACTTTCTCCCCTTTTTGCCTACTGCCTACTGACCACTGACTACTGACCACTGACTACTGACCATTGCCTATTGACTACTGACCACTGACCACTGACCACTGACCACTGCCTATTGACTGCTGACTACTCCACAGAACTCAAATGTCGAGTTTCCCAAAGTACGACATTGCTCGAATTATGACCGTTGGGTTGATGACTGGCTATTAGTGCAGGGGGTTGGTGTAACGCAATCAACTGTACCAGGGTTTTCTTTAACTGGGTGCGTGGAACAATATCATCGACAAAACCGTGTTTGAGTAAATCTTCCGCAGTTTGAAAATCTTCGGGTAATTTTTCGCGCAGGGTTTGCTCAATCACGCGCCGACCAGCAAAACCAATTGTAGCTTTAGGTTCTGCGAGAATAATATCACCTAACATTGCAAAGCTCGCAGTTACGCCGCCTGTGGTGGGATTAGTTAAAACTGGCACATACAAAAGTCGTTCGTCGCGGTGACGTTGTAGCGCTGCGGATATCTTCGCCATCTGCATTAGCGAGAGCATTCCTTCTTGCATCCGCGCTCCACCCGATGTGCAAATAATGACTACAGCGTGCCGTCGTTGTGTTGCTTGTTCGATAATACGGGTCAGTTTTTCTCCTACTACCGACCCCATGCTAGCACCTATGAAGCGAAAATCCATCACCCCCAGGGCAACGGGTAAACCCTCGATTTCTCCCAAACCGGTTCTGACAGCATCAGTTAAACCAGTTTTTTCCTGCATATCGCGCAATCGGTCGATATAGGGTTTGCGATCGCGGAATTGCAGGGGGTCAGATGGACGCAAATGTTCATCCATTGGTCGCCAAGTACCCGCGTCAATCAATTGGCGAATCCGCTCATCGCTATCTACCCGGTTATGATGACCGCAGTCGCTACAAACCATTTGATTGGCTTTTAAATCTTTTGTATATGATAATACACCACATTTAGGGCATTTATGCCACAGCCCATCAGCAATTTCACGCTCTTGGCGTTCTTGAATAGTAGACCCTGATTTTCGTCGGTTTGCAAACCAATCTAACAGAGATTTTAAACCGCGTGATTCTTCGTTGTTTGCCATGTTTTTTTTATGCAAGTAGGTAGTATGTCGAAAACACGTTAAGCCCTTTATCGAGTTAGTTGTCAGTTGTCAGTTGTCGGTTGTCAGTTGTCAGTTGTCAGTTGTCGGTTGTCAGTTGTCGGTTGTCAGTTGTCGGTTGTCAGTTGTCGGTTGTCAGCTTTCAATTGTCTTAACCACTGACCACTGACTAATAACTACTGACCACTGACTAATAACCACTGACCACTGACTAATAACCACTGACCAATAACCACTGACCAATAACTCGAGCAAATTTGTCTTTTAAACAGTCAGACCATT
>JANNFJ010001288.1:0-1984 GCA_031379725.1 Calothrix sp. OTE_75_metabat_31 | reverse complement strand
CGCTTCGTGGAGGGTTAGGGTGGGGTTCTATATTATGCAGCTTCATATTAAATTGGTATAACCACTAACAGCTACTAAAAATTTACATTAAAATTAATTTGAGTTCTGCAACCAAACGCTTAATTTCGAGCATTAACATCCCTTGTTTTGCTGTCTCATTTGCTAAAACAAGCAACACTGCATCTTCACCGCAGCTGGTCAGAATACCGTACCCCTTAGAACCCTCAACATAGATACGGTCGATATCTCCTCTCGACAACTCGATACCGATTCGTTCACCCAGCGATAACATTGACGCAGACATTGCCGATACCCGCTCATCGTCCATACCACCAGGTAATACCGAAGCTAAAGACAAACCATCGGGCGACACAAGTGTTGCACCTTGAATACCGGTTGTACCACTCACAAAATTTTGTAAGATACCTTCGATTTTAATTGTATTAATTGGCATTTTGTAGATTTCCCTTTGATTAAATTTATGGATTTACCTATGAATTCCTTTCAATAATTGCTATCCCAGAACTGTAAATTCAAAAACCTCATGGCTTGAACCTTTAAGTGTAAATTCTGTGTGCTTGCCTTGGAAACGCTTACCCAAATATGCTTCTAATGCTCCCCAAATTGCACCCATTGTAAAAGTACACTTACGTGGTGAACCTTGTTCTTCGCCAGCCGAACAAAGGGTTTCGCTTGCATAAACTTTGATAACTTCGCCTTCTTGAACAATTTTGTTGACGATGCAAAGATGAGTACCATCTTTACCTAATGCATACGCGAGCTTGTCTGCAAATACTTCGATTGGTATCGATTGACCGACTACACCTAATTCTTGGGCAAGTTTTTTACCACGAGCGCGACCTGCGGCAGTCAATGCGATCGCAGCGGCTTTTTCTCCTAGCGCATCTTCCATGCCGACAATGGCAGCCTTAAAGCAAGCAATACTACAAAAATCTCCTAGTTCTTGACGCACCATAATAACTTTTATGATTTAATCTTAGAAATATACAATTTCGATTATGCTTGCGTGGTTCGGCAATGCCAATAGAATTTTTACGTATAGGTTATTGATTATATATGTTTAGCTTAAGTGCAAATACTTAGGTAATACCGATAAGGAAGATATAAACCGTCTTGTTAGGCGTCTCGCCTGTCCTTTGATAAAATGACAGGCAGGATGCCTATCCTACGATGATGAAATGACAGGCACAATGCCTATCCTACGATGATGAAATTTTCTCATGGCTCGAAACGGCTGCACGGAGGTCGTTTTGATTTTCAGATAGCAATTGCTCGCTTTGTTGTTTTTCCAAACCAGTCCAATGCATTAATAATGCGAGTTTAACCCATTTTCCGCTGCGGTCGAGGAGAGAATTTGCCGCATCTCGGCCTAAACCTGTGAGGTCTTGGAGAATTCGTAAAGCGCGATCGCGTAATTTATTATTGGTGACGGCAACATCGACCATGCGGTTGCCGTAAACTTTTCCAAGCCGTACCATAGTCCCCGTAGAAAGAATATTTAAAGCTAGTTTCGTTACCGTACCAGCTTTGAGACGGGTAGAACCAGCTAATATTTCCGGCCCAGTTATCAAACGAATATCGATGTCCACGTCTGCTGGAACTTGGTCGGCAGGAACGCAAGCGATAAATATTGTCGTTGCCCCAGATATTTTTGCGGCACGAAGGGCACCATGTACGTAAGGAGTTGTTCCACCTGCGGTAATACCGACGACAACATCATTCTTTTTAACATGTCGTTCCGTAATTGCCTTCTCCCCATCATCGGCACGGTCTTCTAAACCCTCCGAACTGCGTAGAAGTGCGCTAGCACCACCCGCAATAATGCCCTGGACTAACTCTGGGGGAGTACAAAAAGTCGGCGGACATTCGGCAGCATCGAGTACACCCAACCGTCCCGAAGTCCCAGCACCAATATAGAAAAGTCTCCCCCCTTGACGTAAACCTGCTGCGGTACGGTCAATTG
>JANNFJ010001281.1:0-3315 GCA_031379725.1 Calothrix sp. OTE_75_metabat_31 | reverse complement strand
GGACCAAGCGGACCCAAAGATAACCCATATCCAGTATTTTTGGCTTCCGCAAACCAGGCAATCGACTTGGCACTGGTGCTTGGTGGAGATGGTACTGTATTAGCCGGTGCCAGACATTTAGCCCCAGCTGGTATTCCCATTCTCGGTGTGAATGTGGGGGGTCATCTGGGGTTTTTAAGTGAGTCGGTAGATGAATTTCAAGAAACCGAGAAAGTTTGGGATCGGTTGCTCGAAGATCGTTATGCTATCCAGCGACGAATGATGTTGCAAGCTACAGTGTTCGAGGGACATGGTTCTAATTTGGAACCTGTTACCGAACGTTATTTGAGTTTGAATGAGATGTGTGTCAAACCCGCTTCGGCTGACCGCATGATTACGTCGATTTTGGAATTGGAGATTGACGGTGAGGTAATTGACCAATATGTGGGAGATGGGTTGATTGTTGCCACTCCCACGGGTTCTACAGGTTATACCGTTTCTGCTAATGGTCCAATTATCCACGATGGGATGGAAGCGCTGACGGTTACTCCCATTTGTCCCATGAGTCTTTCAAGTCGTCCGATTGTTTTACCTCCCGGTTCGGTGGTAAGTATTTGGCCCCTGGGTGATTACGATTTGAGTACGAAATTATGGATGGACGGGGTGCTGGCAACTTCGATTTGGCCTGCACACCGCGTTGATATTCGGATGGCTGAATGTCGGGCTAAGTTTATTGTGCTGCGTGAGAACAATTCGTATTATCAAACCCTGCGTGAAAAATTACTATGGGCAGGCACTAGGGTTCACTACAATATTACGAATCATACGAATTGAAGAAAGGATTAATTCAGGCGATCGCATCTACCTCTACTTCGATAAAAATTAAGAATATAGACTATTAATGCATTGACAGAGTAAAATTGATGTGATAAAGCTTTGGAGCCGATGGCGCTATATGCTTGACTGTATGCGATGGGGAAAGTCCCAATACTGCAAGGGATAGAAATAGATCCCCCCAACCCCCCTTAAAAAGGGGGGCTAAAAGCCTTATAAAGTCCCCCAATTTAGCGGGGGATTTAGGGGGATCTATTTTAGGAAAAAACCTTAACCGAGCAGTATTGGGGAAAGTCCCACCGAAGGCGATCGCACGCAGTCAATAATATTATTTGGCTTTCCAATGCGATAAAAATAACAAAGACGAGATATTTCGGCTATGCGGCATCTAAGAATTGTTCCTAATTGGTTGCGGCTGTTTATTCTCGTCGTATTTGTATCAGGTGTATTTTTTCGATTCACAAACCTTGATGGTAAGGTCTTTTGGCATGATGAAACTTATACGATGCTGCGAGTATCTGGGTATACAGCACGTGAAGTTAAACAACAAGTCTTTAATGACAGCATAATTTCGCCAATAAGTCTAGCAAAATTTCAAAATATTAACGAAGCAAAAAGCTTGAGTGATACAATTCATTCGTTAGCAATTGAAGACCCGCAGCATCCACCGTTATATTACATTATTGCCCGATTTTGGGTACAAATTTTTGGCAACTCGGTAACGGCAATTAGAAACTTGTCTGCGGTTATTAGCTTGATGGTGTTTCCTTGTGCTTATTGGTTGTGTTGGGAATTATTTAAAGTGCCGTTGGGAGTTGGGGGAATTGCGATCGCATTAATTTCTTCATCTCCCCTCCATTTCGCTTATGCTCAAGAAGCACGCGAGTATATTCTGTGGATTGTCACAATTTTACTATCAAGCGCTGCATTGCTACGCGCCATTCGGCTCGAATCACAATCTAAATATGTGGAATCACCCGTATTTAATTGGGGACTTTATGCAATCACTTTGTCATTAAGCCTCTATACGTTTTTACTGAGTGGATTTGTAGCAATCGCTCATATAATCTATGTAATGGCTACTGCCAAATTTCGATTGAATAAAACAGTAGAAGCTTTTTTAACTGCGGTATTAATAGCTTTTTTATTTTTCAGCCCTTGGTTGGTCATTTTAATTCAGAATTTTTCTCAGTTTAATAATACAACCGCTTGGACAGCTACACCTTTACCTATAGGTACTTTAATACAAGTTTGGCTTTTACAGATTACTCGCATCTTTTTTGATTTTGATGGATTAGAAAATATTGAATATTTAATCGGAATATTTTTTGTCGGTTTAGTTGGCTATGCAATCTATTTTTTGTGCCTAACAACCCATATTAAAGTTTGGCTATTTATTATATTACTAATTTTTATTCCCGCGTTACCCCTAGTACTACCAGATTTAATTTTAGGGGGGATGCGTTCAACTTCCGAACGATATCTTTTACCGTCATATATAGGTATACAATTAGCTGTTGCTTATCTGTTAGCCTATCAACTCAATAATGGTCTATTTTCGCGTCGGCGAATTTGGCAGATTGTGACTGTTACCCTACTTGCATTCGGACTAATTTCAATAACAGTAAATTCTCAAGCCAAAACAGGATGGAATAAGGTTGTTAGTTATGGGAATCCTGAAGTTGCAAGAATTATTAATCGAACTTCGCGTCCATTGTTGATTAGTGATGACTCTGGAATTAATTATGGGAATATTTTTTCACTAAGTTATTTGTTGTCATCAAATGTCAATCTACAGTTAGTCAAGGAAGGAACTAATTTACAAAAAATCAACAACCAATTTACAAATATTTTTATACTTAATCCTACTAATAAATTTCGGCAACTAATAGAAATAAGATATAATTCTAAGGCAAATACCATTTACCGTGACAAATACTATTCGCTCTTAAAGTTGGGAAAATGACTCCTATTTTACATGCCCTCCAAGGCTTTGCCGAATTAGAATTTAAATTATAAATTTAGATCCTATTGATTTTTGCGACCCACCTACTTACTACGGCATGAAGTATTAAATACTAACACTAAAATTATCCCACCTATAAATGAGATAAAAAGTAACATCCAAAGCGTTCTAGCTCTATCATTTAACATATCGTAAGAGTCTTTGCTAAAACTCAAAGAAAGTAAACTAAAAGCACTTAGACCATTTACTAAAAAAGAAATAGTTAATGCAATAACTAAAACAGTACACATAATATCGTTTTGCAAATTTAGCATAGTTCCTCTGAAGCAAGAATAAATATAGTTACTCAGTATATTTAAACACAAAAAAAAATAATGGCAAGATTCAATGCTGGTAATTTTAGCTGAAATCGCTTTTATCCCCACACCCGTAAGTAGCGCTCTTTTATTCCTCTCGTCAAATAAAAATTGTAATCCCTTATATTTAAGTTTTTTATAACTTAAAACCTAGTGGTTCGTGTCATTAATTTTGGGGGG
>JANNFJ010001251.1:0-3751 GCA_031379725.1 Calothrix sp. OTE_75_metabat_31 | reverse complement strand
TTTACTAAGATTCATAATTTTCTAATTAGATATCGATAAACCCGTCCCTACTCCCCCTATTGAACACAACCTTTATATTACCGAACACGGTGAAGATATGCCCGAAATCCGCGATTGGAAATGGGAAGATATCGGTGTCAGCACTGATGTAGAACATAAGACTTTTACCGAATCGTTGGATACACCGCATTCTTGAAGAAATTGGTACAAGAGGGGGAGTAGGGACGGGTTTATCGATATCTAATTAGAAAATTATGAATCTTAGTAAACCCGCCCGTACAGAGTTAGGAGTTATTAATTTATCTCCCTCTACTCTCTACTGCCTCCACTCCCCAAAATCTTAAAACATATCAACTAAATTCGTTATAGCCAAAACATCCTGTCAGGATTGTTTAAGTATTTGTAGGGTGCGTTACGCTTACGCTAACGCACCAATTTTAAGCCTTCGGTGCGTTACGAATCACGCTAACACACCCTACGTATCTGTAAGCACAAAGTGCAGGCTACGCCAACAAAAATAAAATAGTAATCCTATAGGAGTTAGGAGTTATTAATTTATCTCCCGCTACTCCCTACTCCCTCCACTCCCCAAAATCTTAAAACATATCGACTAAATTCGTTCTAGCCAAAACATCCTGTCAGGATTGTTTAAGTCAGAAATAGTGACTGAAACTGAAAATTATCTCGCTGCATCCTCACCATTAACAAGAAAAAGCTTGTAATATCGTTAGTCCTTGGTCATTAGTCCCAATTAGTATCAAAGGACAATTGACAACTGACCATGACAAAAACTAATTAGACTTATACTTGCTTGATTCTTGTTTGATGCAGCAAAAGGAGGACAAAACTTGGCTAAGTTGAAAGTTGGTATTAATGGATTTGGACGGATTGGACGCTTGGTATTTCGTGCTGGGATTACAAATCCCAATGTCGAATTTGTTGGGATTAATGACCTCGTACCCCCCGATAACCTCGCATACTTATTAAAATACGATTCGACTCATGGCACGTACAAAGGTACAGTCGAAGCAAAACCCGATGGCATCGTTGTCGATGGTCGATTTATCCCCTGTATGGCTGTTCGTAATCCTGCTGAGTTACCTTGGGGTAAATTAGGCGCTGATTATGTAGTTGAATCTACGGGCTTTTTTACCGACTTTGAGGGAGCATCAAACCACCTCAAAGCAGGTGCAAAGCGGGTTATTATCTCCGCACCTACTAAAGACCCTGAAAAGGTACAAACTTTTGTTGTTGGTGTAAACCATGACTTATTCGACCCCGCACAGCATACTATCGTCTCGAATGCAAGCTGTACAACAAATTGTTTGGCTCCCATTGCCAAGGTGATTGAAGATAACTTTGGGTTAGCAGAAGGTCTAATGACCACAGTCCACGCAATGACCGCGACCCAACCAACTGTTGACGGCCCTAGCAAAAAAGACTGGCGAGGTGGTCGCGGTGCAGCACAAAATATTATTCCCTCTTCCACAGGTGCAGCTAAAGCTGTGGCATTGGTGTTGCCACAGTTGAAGGGAAAACTTACAGGTATGGCGTTTCGCGTCCCGACACCGGATGTATCGGTAGTTGATTTGACTTTCAAGACCGCGAAATCAACTAGTTACAAAGAAATTTGCGCGGCAATGAAATCTGCTTCCGAGGGTGCATTAAAAGGTATTTTGGGATACACTGATGAAGATGTAGTCTCTACGGATTTTCAGGGTGAATTGCGGTCAAGTGTTTTCGACGCGGGTGCTGGAATTGAGTTAAATTCAAACTTCTTTAAGATAGTGTCGTGGTATGACAATGAATGGGGCTACTCAAATCGAGTGGTTGACTTGATGTTGTCGATGGCACATAAAGAAGGTATTTCTTAAGGAATACTCGAAGCATGGGGGCACAACATTGTTGTGCCCCTACATTTTTCGGGTTGTGGTTTAAATAATATCTTATAGACATCTCCGGTGCAGGAACTATGCATTACCTAAAATTCTTATAGAGACGCGATATATCGCGTCTCTACATTGTTTTTCACAAACGTCTATTGAATAATATCTAAATATAGATAAAACACTGTAGATATAAACTTATAAACTAGTATGGATTGGAAAACTTATATTCACTCAGACTCAAAAATTCTACTGGGAAAGCCTGTAGTCAAAGGAACGCGGCTATCCGTGGAATTCATTCTCGGTTTATTTTCCGAAGGTTGGACCCAAGAGCAAGTCCTAGAAAGCTACCCGACTCTCAGCGCTGTAGCAATTCAAGCCGTGTTCGCGTTTGCGGCGGATTGTCTCAAAGATGATGTATTTTATACACCTTTGCTGTCTATTGAGGGAAGGTAATGCTGTTTCTGGCGAATGAGAACTTCCCATTGCCAAGTGTACGTTTGCTACGAGAAGGCGGCTATGATGTTGCTTCGATTACTGAGGATTCTCCAGGTATTGAAGATACAGAGGTTTTGGCTCGTGCGGTTGATGAACAACGGATAATTTTAACGTTTGATAGCGACTACGGCGAACTCATTTATCGCTTCAGGTTACCATCACCAATAGGTGTAATTTATCTGCGGTTTCGTCCTCATACCCCGGAGGAGCCAGCCACATTATTGTTAAATTTATTACAAATAGAAGAATTGCAATTTGAGGAGCGGTTTACAGTGGTGGAGCGTGACCGTATTCGTCAGCGTCCTCTACCGTAGCTTTTCTTTAAGTAATTCAGACTTGATATTACTTTCAATCCCGAATAAATCCTTAAAATTGTTGTTGCAAATCTGACCTTGACTTTTGACTTGCAGCCTTCAAAAGCTTTTGCTAACTGGATTCTAAGCAGCAAAAAATGCAAGATGATTTAATAAAACTGCATACAAACACACAACTAAATTGAGGATGCCATGCCTAAAATAGGGCTGGAGGGGATAACATATAACTTTACTAAAAGTATAAATGTGTAGTTGGTAATAAGTAATTTTACTTTTAATCTGAGGACTAAAAGCCAATTACCCATTACCATCAATCCCTGGACGATATGGAATAAACCCACATTCCATCAGTCCGAATCAAACAACGTTAGCTGAGGCATGTATGTCTAATAATTTACTAGAACAACTGCGGAAAATGACCGTTGTGGTAGCAGATACGGGCGATATCGGCGCGATCGCAAAGTTCACACCCCGTGATGCAACCACAAACCCCTCCCTCATCACTGCTGCGGCACAAATGCCCGAATATCAAGGCATTGTTGACGATACTTTGCTTAAGGCAAAAAAAGACCTTGGTGCAAGTGCTGCGGTTGGAGAAATCCTGACTTTGGCTTTCGACCGTTTAGCGGTTGCCTTCGGCTTAAAGATTTTGGAAATCATCCCCGGTCGCGTTTCCACCGAAGTGGACGCACGTTTGTCCTACGACACCGAAGCTACAGTTAAAAAAGCTCACGAATTGATTGCCCAGTACAAAGCAGCAGGCATTTCCAAAGAACGGATTTTAATCAAAATCGCTACTACCTGGGAAGGTATTCGTGCAGCCGAGATTTTAGAAAAAGAAGGAATCCACTGTAACCTAACTTTATTGTTCGGATTGCACCAAGCGATCGCATGTGCCGAAGCTGGTGCAACTCTGATTTCCCCCTTCGTTGGACGTATCCTCGACTGGTACAAAAAAGAAACCGGACGCGATAGCTATCCTGCCACAGAAGACCCCGGTGTAGTTTCTGTAACCACAATTTACAACTACTACAAGAAATTCGGCTACAAGAC
>JANNFJ010001248.1:0-2106 GCA_031379725.1 Calothrix sp. OTE_75_metabat_31 | reverse complement strand
CTTTATCTTTACCTAGTAGTACATGTTATTAATTTTGACCTTTCCCTTGAAGTCCAGATCCACGACAACTTTTACGGATACCACTAGCGAGTGGACGGTAAGACCTCTCGCTAACGACAAAACCGCCTCCAGGCTTGAAGCCTGGGGCTAATCGAAGCGAAGCCTGCTGAAAGCAGGCTTTGTTCCGATTAGCCCTACCATTCAATGGTAGGGCGGGATTTTGGGCATTCTATAAGGCTATATGTGACTGATGTTGAGGGGTAATACCCCTCCCAACGCCAGGAGCATCTGTAAAAGTTGTCGGGGATCTGATAGCCCCTTAAAAGTTCATCTTTCCAAATTTAACCAACGATCTAATTTAGGGATACCAACAACCATGAATAAACAGTCTTTTGCGCTTTTATTTGCCGGAATTCTCAGTGCAGCAACATTAGGTATATCAGTCCAAGCACAAACCAAACAAAGTATTAGTATCACACGTAAATTCATTAGTTCCCAACAAGCAGGTCAATTTAACTTAATAGGTGATAGCAAACCCTTTATTCCTGCTGGTTTAGAACGGTCAGCAAAACCTAATGAAGGTGGTGTTAGAGGAATTCCCACAGGTATTGATAACCGCATCCCAATGAGTAGCCGAAACTACCCCTGGTCGGCGATTGGTCGAGTACAAGGAACTACATCTGATGCGAAAAGTTACCATTGCACTGGTAGTTTAATTGCTGATAATCTAGTTTTGACTAATGCTCACTGCGTTATCGACCCCGAAACTGGCGAATTTAGCAAAACAATTCAGTTTATGCCCAATGTCATTGATAAGAATTTTCGAGACATTGCGGAGGTAGAACAGGTCTTTTACGGTACTGATTTTAAGCAAAGCAGCAAAATTAGTCCCAACGACTGGGCAATTATGAAAATTAATCAACCGCTTGGTCGAAAATACGGTCATTTAGGCCGGAAATCGATACCAACTGCGGTGCTTGTTAATAACCCTAAAGCTCTGTTTTTCGTGGGTTATTCCGGGGATTTCCCAACCCAGGAGTATCAAAAATATTTTCGAGCGGGTCGGGGATGGACTGCTTCTTATGAAGCTGGATGCAGCATTGTTAAGGAAGAAGAGGGTTTTCTTTTACATGATTGTGCCACTGCTGGGGGTTCGTCAGGTGGTCCAATTATTGCGGCTATTAATGGTGAGCTTTATATTGTGGCATTAAATAATGCAGAATCGAAAAATACCCGCACTGGGCAAGATATTGCTAATTATGCCGTGAAAATTTCAACTATTGAGCAAGCTTTAAGTCGCAAGTAGATAAGATTAAGATTACGACAGATTGCAATTCCCCCAGTCCGCCGGAAATAGCAGTTTTTTAAGGTTACAAAAAACCACAAAAAATCGGTGAGTAATTGCATGAGTCGATATATTCCAGAAATAGTGTTTAGCAGTAGATTGAATTAGCGGTGTCTTGTTTCGTAAATGTGTAGGTATCATGAAAAAGCGGCATAAACTCAAATTTTTTACTTGTCTTGCTTGTTCTGTATTTGTTAGTGTAGTTTCGCTTTCTCATGTAGGGGTAGTAGAAGCTGGTCGGAATGTGAAGGTGCCGCAAGAGAGTTCGCAACTAGATGCGTACGGGGAAGCGGAACTGGTATTTGATAAAGGAATGAAACTATATGAGCAAGGAACAGCAGAATCTTTGCGACAAGCAATTGAGATATGGAAAGAAGCGCTGAAACTTTACCAAAATATAGGTGATAAGAAATGGCAAGCTACTACCCTCACTGCTATCGGTCGTGTTTACTCAGATTTAGGAGACAACCAACAAGCACTTAAATTTTATAATCAATCTCTACCTTTATCTGTAGAAGGAGGGGATAAAAAAGGGCAAGCTATTATCCTCAACAATATCGGTCGTGTTTACGATGATTTAGGAGACAAGCAACAAGCACTCAAATTTTATAATCAATCTCTACCTTTATATGTAGAACTAGGGGATAAAAAAGGGCAAGCTAATCCCCTCAACAATATCGGTCGTGTTTACGATGATTTAGGAGACAAGCAACAAGCACTTAAATTTTATAATCAATCTCTACCTTTATATATATATATAT
>JANNFJ010001228.1:0-7041 GCA_031379725.1 Calothrix sp. OTE_75_metabat_31 | reverse complement strand
TTTGAGTTTCGCACTTGTTGATGCGGGTGGCTCCTACCTTGGAGAATAATCCCAAAGACAGTTTTAGAAGATTGAAGGACAGCGTAAAATGAAATCGAATAAGTACAGTTCTGGAAATCAATTATCCTTTGCCAAAAACGACGTGTGTAGAGACGTTACATGTAACGTCTCTACATCCCTGTTACCTACCGTTGCCTAAAACTGTTAATTTGAGAAAACACTTATCAAAATTTTCTTCACGTCATCGTCAGGTAGTCAAAAAAGGTTGTTCTATTATCCATACGGACAGACGAAATACCTATATTACGGTTTATATGACCTGCTGTAGTTTAAAGATAAAAATAAAGTAAAGAAAATTCTCTTTATAGAGAATTGATGACTATACTCTTAAGAGTAACTTAATATACAGAAAATCATTTTACCCAATATTAATTGATTTGAGTACAAACTTATTTACAAAAATATATAGTAATTAAATTGCTCTAATAGCGTTAGCAAAGGATTTTACTTGAGTACACAAATACTTAATCCCTATTCAAACAAATCTAGCCCCACTACTAAATAATACTCACACCCTGACCCGAAAAGATATCTGAAATTTATATTAAGTCTGCATTTGCACTGCTTGAGTGCAAGTTTAATAAATTAAATAAATCCAATTGGCAGCAGCTTTGATAATCGGTTTTACGTTGCCTGATATAAGCATAACAACAACAAGCGTCTTTTTCGTTTTAGACAGTACTCGTGTACCAAAATGTCATTATTAGCAAAAGCAAATGCTTTTCTATTGTCAACCGTTCAAATGGAACAGAATTTGCAACAAGGGAACATTGATTATGTTACTATCCGGTAATTCAGAAGCATTTGATGCTCAAGTTATAGATATTCCACTAAGCTTGCGTTGGCAACTTTATCAGCGTTTGCAAGAGCTAATGATTCCTTGCTGGTGTTGTGCTGATGGTTTACTGCGGGTACAAATCAATAATTTATTAGCGGCAGTTTTAGTCCGTAGTACATTAATGCAATTACTGGCAAGTCGGCAAGAATTAATCGATTGGGTCGAACAGTGCTGGAAGCTTTGAGAAAATAAGTAAGTAAGGATGCAATATTTTACTTAAACTGCTTTATCAACTCTTAATGTTGATATCGATAGTTGTACATCAACATTTGAAAGGATATTACGGTGAATAAATGTAAAATTGCCTATAAATACTTGACTAGCTTTTAAAATGTCTGGTTTCACTCAGGAGGTACTTTTCTCAAATATGCTAAAGTGTCATAGCGATACTAAATTTCTCAAATTTTTACAGAGCGAAATCGAACTTTCTACTGCTGATATATCCGTGGCTTTGCGGCATCCGGAGTTAGAAAATGCTCCTTTACCAATGTTACTTTGGCAGTATGGGTTGGTGGATATTGAGCAATTAGAGAGGATTTTTGATTGGTTTCAAAATCGAGCATAGGATTAATTGACAACCTGAGTACTAGCTATAGATAGTCACAATACTAGTTGTAGCAGATTTGGGATATTTTGAGGAGAAAATTAATGATTATTGCACTTGTTGCCGGATTGAGTATATTGATTATTTCTGGGGTTGTTAATACATGTATTAGCTGTGTATTATTAAGTGAGAATTCAAGCGGACAAAGCAGAAACAATTCTTGAATATCCACCAATTATAGTCGGATGCTATACAGATAATTTATTTGGTGTGAGTAAAAGTATTCTTAGGATTGTGAAGTTAGGAGCTATTAGTTAAATCGAAATTATGAGTTAGAAATAATACGTATTGATAGCTCTTAGTTGAAAATGAACATTAAGAATTAATAGCTTTTAACTTTAAACTTCTAACTTAGATAGGTGTAAATACATATAGAAATGGCTAATGTTAATGAATAAAAATTAATAGGCAATCAATGACTATTAACTTGTCATCGTTAAAACCATTGCTAGATGCATTTATTTATGCCGACCTAATGAACTATTTAAAAAAGAGTGAATATCAATTGCAACAATTAAGGAAGCAATCAGGAAAGGAGATAAAAAGAATTTCCAAGAGGGGTATTTTTGAGATGAACCAAATCCATATTAATGACACGACACTGCGCGACGGCGAACAAGCTGCGGGGGTTGCATTTAACGAACACGAGAAAGTTGCGATCGCACGTTTTCTCGACGCAATCGGCGTTCACGAGCTAGAAGTCGGGATTCCGGCAATGGGTAAGGACGAAATTCGCGCGATCGGAGCTATTTCGGATTCAGGTTTGTCAGCCAAACTGCTCGGTTGGAACCGTGCTGTTATCTCCGACATCAAAGCCTCGATAGCTTGCGGTATGCAGCGCGTCCACATTTCGATCCCTGTTTCCGGCATTCAAATCGCTGCGAAATTTCACGGACAATGGCGGGTCACACTCCAACAGCTCAAAGACAGTATTAGCTTTGCAGTTGATAAAGGACTTTGGGTTGCAGTCGGCGGTGAGGACTCCTCTAGAGCCGATGAATGCTTCTTGTTAGACGTTGCATCATATGCACAAGAATGGGGAGCTTCAAGATTTCGCTTTTGCGACACGGTAGGAGTCCTTGACCCCTTTACTACTTGCACGCGAGTCAAACGTCTTGTTACAGCACTGCAAATCCCCGTAGAAATCCACACCCACAATGACTTTGGTCTTGCCACCGCAAACGCCCTTGCAGGTCTAAAAGCTGGCGCGACATCGGTTAATACCACCGTAAACGGGTTGGGAGAACGTGCTGGAAATGCCGCGCTCGAAGAAGTCGTTATGGCACTAAAAACCTTGCATGGCATAGATTTGGGCATTAAAACACCCCGATTGTTAGAACTTTCCCGACTGGTTGCAGATGCATCAGGTTGCAAAGTTCCACCTTGGAAAGCAATTGTTGGTGAAAACACCTTTGCTCACGAGTCTGGAATTCACGCACATGGTGTTCTACAAAACCCGGAAACTTACGAACCGTTTGCACCCGAAGAAGTCGGTTGGGAACGACGTTTGGTAGTGGGCAAGCATTCGGGTCGGCATTTACTCACAAATTTGCTCCAGCAACACGGAATCATACTCAACCGTGAAGAAACGCAATCGGTTTTAGATACAGTACGACGACAATCAACCCAGAAAAAACGCAGCTTAACTACACAGGAACTATTAAATTTGGTACTTGAGCAGAGGTATTCCCATGCGACAATCTGATGAGATGGAGTTAGATTCAGCACCAGCATTTGATATTGGTGATAAAGTCCGAACTTGTAAAGTTCTTAAGAACGATGGTACTTTCATCGGCCAAGATATTGGCGTAATTCTTGCAAAGAAAGGTGAAATTGGCTACGTCGTAAGTGTAGGAACTTTCTTACAAAATTCCTATATTTATGCCGTCCATTTTTTGCATTCAGGGTTTGTCATTGGTTGCCGTAAAAAAGAACTTGAGTTAATCGAAAAAAATCCAGATAGAGAGGAAAATAGATGAAAGTAATGCTGCGGAAGAATAATGCTGGGACGTTGACTGTGTATGTTCCTAAAAAAGACTTGGAGGAAGAAGTTGTTAAACAGGCTGATTCTCCCGCAGGTAAGATTTTTACTTTAGCAAACGGTTGGGAATTAGAATTTTCTGATTTACCTGAACCGTTGAAGTTACCACAGACTTGCGAAGCGAAAAAACTTAATTAAAAAAGTCAGTTGTCAGTTGTCAGTTGTCAGTAGTTAGGAGTTAAGAATTAGAAGATAAGAGTTAATAAATAATTATTATCGACTACTAACCACTGGCCACTAACCACTAACGATTGACTACGGAAGCATCCAGTTTTAGCAGATTTATAATTTTGTAGTGCGTTCGCGTACTACACGCCGAAACAGGATGCTCCCTTGACTACTGACCACTAACCACTGACGACTTGAAAATGAGTAATCAATATCTTAAATTGTCAGAATTTGACTTAGAAGGTGAATTTCTTGGTTTTGCAGACAATCAATCAAGAAAATTCAAGTTTATACAATTCGGTTTAGCAAAGTGTAATGCTGAAGCCGGACTCACAGCCGGAAATTTAAAAATCAAATTACCCAAGGAATTGCGAAAAGCACTTTCACTGACATTATCGTTAGGCGATCGCATTCGTGTAGTCGGTTGTAGTAAATTACACTCATCCACAGGAAAAATTAAATTCAAGGCTTACGATGTCACCCCACTACCTCTATGTTCCATACATAAATCGTCTTTGCAGCCATCAAATTTGAGTAAAGGTAATAATTCTCGACCGCAATGTTTGCCAAAAGCCAAAATTCTAGTTTGCCAAGGTTCTGGCTGTCGTAAGCGGGGTGCAAAAAATTTATTGTCAAAGATTGAAAAAAGCTTATCTAAAGGAAAGCTTTCCAAAGAAGCGCTGGGGCAGGTGCAAAAGCAAGTCAAAATCCAAAGCACTGGTTGTATAAAAAAATGCTCAAATGCTCCAAACTGTATTGTGCAAGTTGGTAACAAAAAATACAGCAAGATGAAACCTGATGCGATCGCGTCTCTTCTTGAAGACCATTTGAGCTAGATTATGATTGATTACAGCAGTTTTGCTGGTAATTGAATTACGCTGTAGGGGCGCTCATGCTTGCGCCCTCTTAATTTCGACCTGATATACTATTATATTTTATAAACCTGCAATCTGCTGAAATTTAATAAACTGGGTTGACTGTAGTGACGATAGCGAGTTAATAAACTAACACCAACAGCAACCCATATCGTTTTTTGGTTCGGGTACTTGCTAGAGAACTTGAAATATTCTCTTTAAAAAGTAGTGCTAGGCAATATTTAAAACCTTCCGCAAAATCGTTTGGTCTTCTGTCTTCACTTTGAGACGGCCATTTTCAATATCACGTATCCAACTTTGACTTTTTCCAGCTAATTTTGCAAGTTCGCGTTGTGAAAGATTCAGATTCTTTCGAGCTTGCGAAATTTGTTCTCCAAGCAACTCACCTGTTGTTTTCACTTTTCTTCTACTTCTTGCTTGATGCTTTTTCTGAGCTTCTGAAAGTTTCTGCTCAATTTCAGGGGGCAATTCAAATGACAAAATTCGCGCATTCATTAATAGGTTCCATTTACCTCGCGGTCCCGCATCAGTTAGCCGTGAAGTCCCTCCCCCATCATTAATCCAAAATTCTAAAGCTTCGTCCGGGTCTTCGGGGATATCGACTAATTTCGCCCACAATGGTTGGATATTTGGTGGATAGGTAATCGGGTCGAACTTGGGCTTTAATCCAAAGTGATTTAATACTTCTAGATCACTTTCAAAAGTTCGCAGCAAGCGTTTGCGGTCATCACGTTGCCTGCAAGCTGTGGCAACTTTTTGCTCGCCATAGGCAACACGCAATAAAGTCGGAACAGTAATCCGTTGTTCCTTACCCATTTTAGTTTTAAATAATAGCCATAGCATTAATCTTACTGCACCTTCGTGTTGCTGCCAAATACTCATCACTGTATTTACCAGCGATTTCGGTAGACTCCCATATTGATAAAATGCGTTATTCTCTTTACATCCTTGTCTATTTAAGAAATGAGTTGTCCAAATTCCAGCTTTGACTTTAAAGGTTAACCCAGTTAGATATTTAGATCCAACTTCATCTTCTTGGAAATGGTGTTCAATATCGATTAAATTCCATAGCGGAGCTTTTTCGATTGAAAATCCGCGAATTCTGCCTTGTTGCGACCAATCAATCGAAGCAACTAACGAACAAACTTGACGAACCAAGTTTTTCATTAATGTCAACTTTGCAATTTTGGTCAGGTCTTTACGTTTTTCCAAACCGAGATATTTCTCGATTTGCTTGTCATCAATTACGAATTCTTGCTGCCAAGGTTTTTGTAAAGCTGTAATTTGTGCCGCAAAAATTAGATGAATACTAGCAGCACGAATATCTAAAGCTTCAACCGCTGCCATTTGGGTTGCGAGTTTATTATCGCTAAATGGTGCTGTCAGATAAAACGTAATCGCACCCTTTCCCTGATTACATTCACGACGATAGCATATATTCCCATCCGCATCGACAACCCAAGGTAGAGATGTCCGCTGCGCTAGTACATTACAACCTTCCCAAATTGCGATCGCACTCGCAAAGGAGTTACTTTTGCCGTTGACAAATAAATCCGGACTCGTTGCTGACCGTGGTTCGATTTTACACCTACCGCGCTTTGCCTGTAGGGGTACTGGAGCTTTCGTCGGACATACGGTTAGACATTGGGGTTCTGAATAGAAACCCTCGCAATTGTTACATAAACAGGGGTCTATCCAATATTCATTGTTTACTAAACTGATAGCACCCACAGGGCACTCGATACGACAATTATCGCATCCAATGCAACTGCTATTCGGAATCGTATAAGGCATAAGGCTATTGCCACATTACTCGTATTCGTGTGCTTATACTCAGGTCTAAGAGTGGATGTGTCCTCATCACTTACTTGCTACCATTTGCGTAGAAGTAAGAATTAATTACTATTGATTCGGGGAGATTGACTTGCATCCAATAATTAGATTTTGCATTCAATTAAAAGCTATTCAAGGTTATTAAAGAATGAGCTTGTTTGGAATGCTTCTTCTTTATAAGATGTCATAATATTCATGAAGTATTTGTTCATCTTGAGCGAAGCTATATGTTTTTGACAATGTTTTTTTCGTTGATTTCGCAAGTATTTTATGGCTTCAAAAGCTTTTAATAAAGTGTTATTAATAAACAAGTCTAAATACTATTCGTAATTTTAATTGGTTTTATTAATAATATTAACAATCAGGTATATTTTTGACAATGTATTTATTTTTACAAATTGTCTAGTAAATGCTATTTTTTTATTATTCAAATTACCAAAAAATTATATAGTTATTGTTGAAGCTTCTTAAATTTCAATTATGTATTGGCAAATACTCTTTTTTCGATCGAGAAAGTATTTATTAGTCAAATGCAAAATAATAGCAATAATTTCATTTATATTCGCCGTAGGATAGGCTTCTAGCCTGTCTTACAAATATACTGACAGGCTAGAAGCCTATC
>JANNFJ010001208.1:0-2380 GCA_031379725.1 Calothrix sp. OTE_75_metabat_31 | reverse complement strand
AAACCGCCAAAACTTTTAAAAAAATCAACAAAATTTTTATCAATATTTTTTTAATTCACAAACTAAAACTACCATATTTTAATTTTTTTTTGTTCTTATTTAATTTACGGTGGGGCTGGGGCTACCCCCCCCGCCGCACTTTGTGCCAGTTGCGTAAGTCCTATTACATTTGCTATTTGTCCGGTGATACGGCGATAGCGTACAGCGCTGCTGCCTTCGGCAGATCGCTCTCTTCCTGGACAAAGCCAAATCCCTCGACTTCTAATGATTTCAAGTCTTTAAAGAATCGTCCTTACAAGATTTTGACTGCCTGTTAAACATTAATAGCAAGTATTCGGTGGCATTTTTAAGAGCCTCAAAGCATTTGAAGTACATACTTCGGAACAGATTTAAAGCGAAAGCAACTTGCCTTGATTTCTGCCTTTGCTTGGAAACGAATACTGGTAAAGCGGTGCGTTGAGAATCTACTGCAACTGCTTCTTCTTTTTGTTCGGGTAGCGTTATTTGTTTCCAGTGCCACGTAACGTAGTGGTAACATTTAGCCCAAGTGTTGGCTTGATAAATTTCAATACCATTTACCATAACCAACCAAGGCTGGGTAACAAAATCACCATCGTCGCAGACAATTTTAGCGATCGCTTTATTGCCTGCGTAAATCTCGTGTTCTTCAAACGATATTTCTACACATCTAATATTACTTAGACTCTGAAGTGGTTTGCGCTGATTGCTTTCAAGCGCTTGCCGTGCGTCCGTCAAATACGTCATAATATAGACTCCTGTAAAGGTTCAAAGGCGATGCTCCGTTGGCATAGCCGCCCTGAAAGGGCTAGGGAGCCGCCTAAAGAGCGATCGCACGTTTTCCAGACAGGGCGGTCGCCTTTTGTTATATTTATATTATGCTAGCCTGCTAACTGGTTGTCAATATACAGATGATCAGTTTTTCTGCTAACTGGTTGTCAGTATTCTGATTGGCTGTTATTCTGTAATCAGATGAGCGTTAATGGAGGTTGATTTACAGAGAATGTGTTAACTATTTGGATGGAAGCTTATATTGATATTTCGCATTGGTGGCCTAAGACAGAAGACGGTAGCCCTTTGTCTGTCTACGCAGTCCATAAGCAGTTTGAGGATACCCCGAATGAAGTTACTAGGCATACCCTAACGGTTGCCCGTGATGGAAAACTTAAAAAAGCGGATATCGATAATTTGGTAAAACTTGCCAGGATTTGCTCAAAGCTATCTGGGGAATTCGTAACTATAAATGACATTGTAAAAATTCAAGAGGAGTAATGAGATTGCTATAGTCACATGAGAGTTATATAAGGCTACAGGCATTCAAACAATACAATTCTAAATTCCCCTACATAATGTATGGGGTCAATTTAGTTTATGTATTCATAATTTTTGATTCGTCAGCAGAAAAAGGGAGACCGCGATGGTAGACCCGCAAGTTTTACTTTGCGTTGTACGCTTACTGTATACCAGTTGAAGCATGGTTCGTAACAGTTTGCTAGCTCGACACATAATGCTGGCTCCCGCATATTGATGACTTGAGAGCGCAGCCTAAGTATGGCAAAAATTTATCATCGCCGTATATCTTTTGCTTATGCAGTAGATAGAGGTTTTTTAAAGCATTTTAACTATTTAACTTAATCACCATAAACAGCTTTGAAAGGCGGCATATCTCTTGCCGCTCTATTCTCGTGTGTCAATGCCACATCGACCTGCTCAAAAATTGGAGGGGATATGAACGCAATTGATAATTCATGGACTGAATCTCAATCCCAGCATCTTAAAGAATGGCTAGAAAGTCAAGTTGACAAAGAAATCTTTGCCCTTAACGTCGCATCTCTATCTGGAACAACACCCTACGAATATCTACTTTACAGCCCCAAAATATCACGCCGTAACGATGGGCGCTTGCGAGACGGGGATTTAAAGAAATATCGCCACATTGAACAGGGAGGTTGGTGGTGTAACGGCATTGACCCTCTCAATAATTACGCTCCCATGATGTGGGGATGCTTCAAACCCAACAGACCCAGACGTGACCATGACAAAATCCACAAATTTATCAAATATGAGCATCCTTACAAAGAAGCAACACGAGCATTTTTTTTACAAGTACCAAAACAGATTTGGGAAAAAATCTCAGAGTCCTGCGGCATTGCGATACCATCGCAGATGGTATCGCAATCCCCGGAGTTAACGCTGGCTACCGCACTCCCAAAGATGAATTCGGCGATGTCATCAGAAAACCAAACCTTATCCCGGATTTAAAGCATTTTGCAACCAAAGATAGACAGATTGATATTTGTTTCGACCGAGATAACAAACCAGAAACTGTACAGCGGGTGAGAACTGCCATCAAGCGAATGGG
>JANNFJ010001132.1:0-3067 GCA_031379725.1 Calothrix sp. OTE_75_metabat_31 | reverse complement strand
AAATTTTCCCATAACCTAATTATTAAACGTCCTAGTTTTGGATCGTTCATCTCTAAGATTTGAGTTGCTTCGCCCCATGAATCAGGTTCATTGAGTTTAAATTTTATACCATGCTTCCTGGGACGACCCAAGCCCTTATATGCTGGAGGTGCGCCCCATAAACAAAGGTTTGAACGTAAACGTACAAGGTTCGGGTTAAGATTACTGTAGTTCGCGTATACTTTCTTCGCCGTCTGATAAAAATGTCACTTGCTGGTTCATTTGCATCCCTTGAGATTTCAGCACCTCAAAAACACGACGTTTGGGTTTTGCATCATAGCAATGAACCATTCCAAAACACTTGGATGTACCGTCCGCCTTTATACTCTTGCCTGCGATAACTTGAAAGTGTCCTGAAGAATCGGATTTCCTGTCGTAAAAACGAACATATCCTCCATCCATACCTACTACTAATGGTAAGTCAGGTATCGGTAGGCTATCCCAGTCTCTTTGACAACCCTCTATCAACATTCCTGCTTCAGCAGGTAATTCAGATTCCAAACGTTTGGCTAGTGTGTGCAGGTTATTACGTATTGACGTAGCGTTTATATCTTCTTCTATTGGCAATACTTCTGATAATAATTTGACGGAAAGACCATAAGACATTAAAGACGCAAATTTGGATTCTAGGTAGAGAAGTTCGGGTGATGTACGTTCTTTGATTAAGTGCGCTACTGGGTTAAAAGTACGAGTTGCTTGTTCAGTACAGGTGCAGTGAAGTAATCTGTGACATTGCAATTGCAACTTACCAAACAATGTCCTATCTACAATAGTACACTTATCTTTATGGAACAGCTTTTTACCGCAATCTCGGCATAAATTTTGCTGTTTTTTGTATTCGGCTACTTGTTGAGAAGCTATATTAAGCTGGGTATTGTGTAATATTTCTTTAGCTTCTGCTAGGGTCAATCCCAAATTTTCTGGTTGTAGAACACCTCGCTCGATTTGTGCAACCTCTTGAATAAATTCGGTATCGCCTGATTCCGACTCAAGAACTACTATTTCTTTAAATCTCACTATCGAGTTCTCCTAAATGAAATGTTGATTTATCTGACCAAAGAGCATATATTTTTAGCCGCCGATTTACTTCGTGACGGTCAAAATTATTTTGATAAACTTTTAGCCAGGTATGTAAGTCGCAGCTTTCTTCGTCTTCGTCTTCCTCAAAAGCCGTATCCAAGCTAAAATCTCCCTTCAGAAGCATTGAATGGAAGCGCTCTAAGAAATAGCCAACAGAATATTTTTCTTTAGCTTCCATAAAGCCCCAAGGTCCACCACAATTTTCTGGGGGACAAACGCCAAAGCCAGCTGTACATACCGGGTAAATTTGCTTGGGATTTGGGGATTTAATAGCTTCGACTCGGATTTTATGTCGCCATCTATAACGCCACGATTGTATAACAGCAGGTATCCAGAAGTCATATTCGTATAAAAAATGTTCTTTTTCTCGAAATCCAAATTTTTTAAGCTTTAGCTCTCTAGCTGTATTGAGGGATATGGTTCCGCCTGGTTGGCTAATTCCGTACTGTTGCCCATGAATAGTAAAATAATGAACATGTATATCCTCCCATCCCATAGCGATTTGAAGGGTGTAATGCAAATCTTCGATATTGCTATCACTACTGACGAGCAGGCGGCGCCAAATCATTCTTAATTTTTATCTATCGATATGGTTATGCCTGCTCCGGTTTGGTTCCCTATCATTGTTAATACCTCCGCACCAATAACAATTAATGCTCAGATTGCTGAACAAATTAAACTACTAATTGCTATTGGAGAGCTACAGCTAAGTGATGCTTTGCCCACTGTTACTCAATTAGCTAAACAAGTTGGAGTAAATCACAATACTATTGCAGCAGTTTATAACGATTTAATATGTTCCGACTATCTAGTAGCCCAAAGAGGTAAAGGAACTTTTGTTGCTAATTCTCAAGCTGTACAGAATATTATTACCCACAAGCAATTCTATAATCTGCTAGATCAAGCCTTTAGTGCTGCGACAATAGTTGGATTATCCTTATCTGAATTCGCTGGGGCTGCTTATGCACAAGCAGTGATGTTAAGTCAGCATACTACAGACCCTTTAAAGTTAGTATTTGTTGAGTCCAAGTACGGTAGCACAGATGTATATGAAGCCATTAAAACAGAAATTAAAGAAAATTTATTATTTCTCTATTTTGAAGACTTAAAGGCGAATCAGCCAAAAGCAATGAAAAAGTTATCAAATTTTGACCTTGTAATCACGACAGTACAGCTTATGTGGCAAGTTACTTCTCTAGTTGCTGCCGAACAAGAAGTGATTGTGGTTGATATTAAGCCTAACTTACAAACAATAACACAGATTTTATCTTTGCCTCGTAATGCTATAACCTTGCTTATTTGTCAAGAAGAAAGCGAAAGTGAAAAGATGAAGCAGATGCTACAGCAAGCTGGAGTTTCTCACGTAAAATTTCAACCTTTAGGGTTAGAGGAGATAAAGGAAAATCCGCAACTTTTAGAGGATGTTTTAAAAGTCGAAGCAGGTTAAAAATCATGCGAGTCGTCGAACCATAATACGTATCATCGCAATATAGATAAAAGTCTCCGAGGTTTCTGGTAGCCGTTCGTAATCTTTACTTAAACGCCGACACCAATTAAGCATTCCCATAAGTTCGCTCTACAACCCAACGCTTAGGTAAATGGACAAAACCCTTCTTCTCCAACGGTCTAAGCACAATTTCCACAATCCACCGAAACATATCCATTACCCAATGCATAAAATCTTCTCCTCGATATCCCCCATCCAGATCGTATGTAATCGATTCACGCGATCGCTCATATTG
This sequence comes from Calothrix sp. OTE_75_metabat_31, assembly GCA_031379725.1. Classification (GTDB taxonomy): domain Bacteria; phylum Cyanobacteriota; class Cyanobacteriia; order Cyanobacteriales; family Nostocaceae; genus JANNFJ01. The sequence goes on along the minus strand of JANNFJ010001132.1, from coordinate 206 downwards.
TGAACTCGTTCTAGGACTTTTTTAAAACATCCTCTTACCTCATTGTCCTACTCGTATCATACAATGAAATGTATAAATAATTTTGCACACCTACTTAAAATCCATACTTGATATTTTTCGTCAATACGTAAGTACTAGGACTTACACATCGACAGAAAAATCATGCGGAGGGGAGTCGCACCAGTGCCGGTTGGCAGGAACGATGT
>JANNFJ010001057.1:0-2863 GCA_031379725.1 Calothrix sp. OTE_75_metabat_31 | reverse complement strand
ACCCTTTGAATCGAGTCAGTCATTACCTGCACCGAGTTCAAAGTCACAGCTAATTCTTCGGCTTGCCGCAACGCATCGGTCGATAATGCCCGTGCAAAGGTTTCCGAATTGGTTGCCCCTTTCGTAACTTCGCGGGCTGCGACTTTCACCTGCTGGACAATATCGCGGAGGTTTTGAATCGTCAGGTTGAAGGCATCGGCAACCGCACCGAGTACGTCTGCTGTCACTTCTGCTTGTACGGTTAAATCTCCGCGTGCTGCTCCTTCTACGTCATCAAGTAAGCGAATTACCTGGCGCTGTAAGTTTTCTTTTGCTTCCTCTTGTTCGTGTGCTTTGCGGGTGGCTTCACTGGTGGTTGTAAAAATGACACGAGTCATTTCGTTAAAGCCAGCAGCTAATTGCCCAAATTCGTCTTCCGAGTATACGGTCGCTTGTACGCCGAGATTACCCTGCCGCACCGCATCGAATTGCGATTGCAAATCTCTGGTAGTGCGGCGAATTTGCTTGAATGTGAGATTGCCCATCAAGCCGGTGGTAGCAAACCCAGTAATTCCAGCAGCCAGCGCCATTGCCCAACCAGTATTGCGAATCGGTTCGCGTTGCTCTTGGGGCGAAACGCTTGCTGCACCAAAGCTAACTACTGCCACAACCAAGGCCGAAACAACTCCAACAGTGCCAGCAATAAACCACTGTTTGGTTTCGAGGGGGGCATTTTCTAAAGGTGCAAGTAACCCTTGCTCGACATTGACCTGAGCCTCGACTCGGCTAACATCAGATTGCGTAAAAATGGGCACTGCTTCTTGAGATGAAGTAATGCTAAATAATTCATCATCACGGTTCCTCACTTCCTTGGATGGGAAAACCATATCCAATGGTTTGCCATTTTTCGACGATCCGTTCTCCGACGACCCCGAACGCAATTGCGAGTCACCAAAGGTAGTAGAACCTCCCCCTGTTATGTCAAACCCAGGAATATTTCCCAGATCGTCAAATTCATCAAAATCATCGAGAAATTCGACATTATTACCTTTGGCAGCTTTTCCATTCAGCAGGCTTTTGGTATCATGACTACCTGTAATTTCTTTATCAGTAAGACTATCCGACCCAAACGCTGACTCGAATGCTTCAAAATCAAAACTATCATCAGCGTCAAAACTATTTTGCTCTGGGGTTCCACCAGTCAAATTATCGTCTTGGGTCAAATCCATGCCGAAAGTTGAGAAATCGGTCGGTCGAGTCTCTGTATCAGTATTAGCAAATGATGAAGTATCGGCTTTTACTTCTTTTCTTTCAATACTTGGACTACTAAAAAGCGTTTCGTCTTCAAGACTATTTATATTAAAGTTAAAATCACCTGTAGTTTTACCTGCAGGTAGTTCTTCTTTCAAAAACGCTTGGCGGTCAGAGCTACCGTTTGGTTGTAAATCTAATTGTGCAAAAGATGAATCGCTTATATTTTCTGGAACCGAGTTGTCACTACCAACCTTCAAACTCGCATTGCTAGCGGCATCGGTAAAACTGTTAGTGGGAATTTCATCTTGCCAGAAAGCTGGTAATTCTAACTCGCCAACTTTATCCCAATTGTTGCTATTGGATTCGGATGTTCCTGGTTGGGAATTAACTGCAAACGGATTATTGCCAATGCTGTCTCCTGATGAAGAATCATTCAGCACCGTGCAGTCGGTGGGCATTTCAAAAGGATTGGTTGCAGGATAATCCTCGAACACTTCTCCACTTCGCTGACTATCGCTAAAAGCGCTGAGGTCAAAGCCATTATCCTCCGAGTCTCCAAAGCTTGAATTGCGCTTGGATTGCGATTCAAACTCTTCTGGTTCGACTAAATCGGAAAAATTGATTTGCTCGTCTTCAAAGTCAGCGCCAGTGCTATTAAATTGCTGTTGGTACTGATTAATATTTTCCAACCCGCTTTTGGCAAAACCAGCAATTTCCTCATCGTTAGTTAATTCCAGTACCTTTTGGTACTCAGTTGTTGCTACCTCATACTTTTGTAAGACGTAGTAAACATGTCCACGTAACAAATGGGTATTTGGGTCTTGCGGTAAATGTTGCACCACTTGGTCGATTAAAGTGGCTGCCTCTTCATATTTTTGTTGTGCGTAGGCTGTCAGAGCCTGCTGATATGTCTGCGCGTAATCTTCTATACTTGCTGCCATTTGCTGCCTCCGAATTTCATCCTGCCCACCGCGCACTCCGCAAAATTGCGGTTTGATCCAGCAGCCGCAGACACTGAGTTTTATCAGCATCTAACATCCACTCACCCCGCAAAAATGGAGCCATCGTATCTGGGATATTGGTTGGATTGCCTAAATGCTGAACATCAAGCCAATCCATACCGCCAATTTCGTCTACTGCCAAGCCGACAATTGTCTCTTGTTCTTCGATTGCAATCACTGGAATTTCTGCTCTATCGGTGTTTAGCGATATTACATCTCCAAGAAATTGACCTAGATCGGCTACCCAGATAACTCGACCTCGTAGATTTAGAGTACCCAAAAGTAGAGGGGAAGCATTAGGAATCGGGGTAATTCGATCGGGACTTAGTTCGATAACTTCTCGAATGCCTGTAGCCAGAAGTGCAAACTCCTGATGCGAGGGAGTAAAAAACCTCAAATGTAACTCACCTTCAGGACTTTCAACTTGAAATTCCGGACGGAATTGGTCTTCTCCACTACCAACTAAAAAATCTGGCTTAATTACCATGTTTAATTCACCCTCATCCTCGCAACAGTTGTTTGACTGTTCCCACCAACTCGGTTGGTTGAAACGGTTTGGCTATGTAGGCATCTGCACCTTGTTTCATCCCCCAATAGCGGTCGAATTCTTCACCTTTAGAAGAACACAT
>JANNFJ010001026.1:0-2426 GCA_031379725.1 Calothrix sp. OTE_75_metabat_31 | reverse complement strand
CGCATCGAGATAGCGGCGCAAGGTCTGAATTTGTTGGGTGTTGGGACGGTAGGTGAGACTGCCTTGCTTTTCAAAAAGTGGTTCGAGTGCGTTAGCTTTGTAATCTGGGTTCTCAACTGAAGATTGTGTCAACCAAACCGAGTCGGTGCTGTTGGGCACTAAACCTGCTGGCAATTCACCTTCCAAAAAAGCGAGTAAACGTTGCTGGCAGCTACGAGTATTAATACCCCGTTCCTCAAATAACTGGATAACTTCACCAAACGACAATGCACGTTCGGGCAATAACCGCAATAACTCTGTGAACAGAAAATAATCTGTATATTGCTGCCTGGGTATTTCCAAAACTTGAGGATGTAAAGGTAACATCGACAACCCGTAAGCAACGCGGCTGCATGTAGGAGTGCCATTTTCCCCCAAATACAAATCCTGGATAATTCGGGCATTGGGAAGTTTTTGCCGCAACCATCGACTGACAGCACCAAGTGATGCAACCCCTCCCGTGAGAATAGCTTGGTTAATGGCTTCAGTTGGGATACCACGGGCTACCAACAAGCGATTTAGTTCGCGGTTGAGACGGCGAACAAAGGGGACAAATATCTGACTCTCTAAGTCACGGCGCTGAACTACCCAGCGTTGGTCTGCCAATTCGAGCGAAAATGATTCCTGGTGCTGCAAAATCAGCTTCATGGCAGCGGCAGCATCGAGGAGTGCTTGCCCAAGACGGCTACTTTCGAGCCTTTGTTGAAAGCGGATGCGTTCGGCAATATCGGGTTCGCCGGCACGGGGTAAGGTTAATTCTTCCCATTTCAAGCTTGATAAGCGCGTTCTGTCTAAGCCAGAAATTGATGGTTGCCAGTGCCAAGGATTACTCCCAATTGATTCGGCTTCGCTGTTGTGCCGCGATTTTCGCCATTTTGGGGGTAATAATAACTGCGAAACTATGTCTTGTTCGATACTTTTACCTGCGTAGGCGAAACTATGGAGCATAAAATCGCTGTGGGCGAGACTAAGGAGGTTTTCGGGTAAGTCAACGAGGGTCATTTCGGTTGCCCCTGCGCCGATGTTGATGACGAGGGTATTTCCAACTAGGTTTGTATCGCTACTTTTGGCACGAATTTGTCCCGTGTGGTTGTTGAGCTTGACAAATTGCCCGTTAGCTCCATCAAGTTCAGATAGCAATGAGGCGATCGCTTCTTCGATGAAAAATACTTGTTGGGGATGGGGTACTAACTTACTAATTAGTAATGCTTCGCGGATGTTGAAGCGGTATTGTTCCGACCAATTCGAGGGAGTCGAACAAATTACACCAGTTATATTATCGATAATATTGCGAAATTGCTCCTGGTCTAAACCGATGGCAGCTGCTGCTAAACCCAAAGTGGTGCTGTTGCGGTCGGATTTGAGCGTCAATAATAATTTGGAAAGCGATCGCACCATCCATACTAAGGGGACTGTTGCAACTTCGTTCAATTGCAGTACGGGTTCCCATTTTTGGGTGCTACTTGCATCGGTTGATTCATTCGCTTTTTGACGCGAACTGCGGTACGGTATTGCTGTTTGCAGATAGGGCTTCAATTCGGCAGAAAATAGATTTTGTGTAGCGTCATCGGATTGATCGCTACTTGGCGTGCCTGCGGCTGCTGGTAGATAAACTTCTGCTGGCAACCGAAATGAACGTTTAATTTGTTCGGTGTCTTCACTGTCTGCTGACCAGTAAAGCGGGTAAACAACACTATTTTGAAGATTTAATAAAGCGGAACTGATGCCACTTGTACCTAAGTCGATTCCCAAATACCATGCTTGGGTTGGGGGTAGTGGTGCTTGGACAATATTAATATCACCTGAAACACCCGAAGTTGCGGCAAGTGAACTTAAATCTTGGCTGGAAACTTCGAGATTTTTACCGTCTTTTCCTAGCAGTGCCGTGGCAGTTGGTTGTTCTCCTAGATTAGTATCGATAAAGCTGGTTGTCGTTACATTATTTACGTCCCTTGAATATTGGGATGTTGCCGGGAAAACTGAGTCTTGTTCAGAATCAAAGTTTGCTAAATCCCGATCTAGCTGCTGCAACTGGCTATCATCAAGGGCAATATCGGTCATAGAGAAGTCGATTTGTGCAGTCGCCTGTTCGAGTAAAATCTCTGGCGAAGAAGTCGTAATGTTATCTAATAATGCTGGTGCGTTTTCCTTACTATGTGTAATTGTTGACGATTGCGATGGGGCTATAAATATAGCTAAATCGGTTAGTGCTGTGATTGTATCGGAGTCCGATGGTTGTTCGGATGTTACCCCAGTATTATCTTCAGTTACTAATGTCTCCCAATCAACACCAGATGGTTCAGTGAATTCGGCTTCAAAGTTGTAGCCTTCTTGGTGCAAATCTAATAGTCCTGCATCTGCGTCATGCAACCAAGGGTCGGGAACCG
>JANNFJ010000986.1:0-7431 GCA_031379725.1 Calothrix sp. OTE_75_metabat_31 | reverse complement strand
AAAATGTTCCATCTGGTTCTGTTTTAATCAGCCCAGAAATAGACCAAAGCCGTCAACGATTGATTCAAAAATATATGCGAGATGCTCCTCCTAGTTTAATTCAAGAAGTTAGATATCTACCAAACTCAACTCCACCAAATTATGACTATATGACCTCTGTAGTCAAGCGAGTAACATCTATTGCGGCGAAACTTAATTCCAAACCCGTTCGCTTATTTTGATTGATTAAACGAGTTGAAAAACAAACGCGATCGGTATCTCTTGATCTAAAGCTTTTACCATTAATAGTTCGTTTTATAAGTTTTGAGGGGATTTAACCAAAAAAATTTTGGCAACAGCAGAAACCTTGATTTTGCCATTGCCAACACGAAAAATGAAACTACTGTCAAAATTCCAACTATCTATTAGTTAGAGTCACCGCGCGCAGCTTTGTTACGTGCTAATTCTTGTTCAATCGGGCTGCGGTCATAATCGTTATCGCCGACTACACGCTTGGGTATGTCGTTACCCAATTCTTCACCCAAACGCTTCAACATATTAACAGGATTTTTTTGACGCTCTCCAGTTCCTAAATCTTTGGGGATGACTTCGGCTGCCCGCTTACCGCTTTCAATATATTCGTCGGTCATTTGGTCGAATTCAGCGGCATTTTTATTTGTACTTGCTAATTGATATTCATTAATTACAGAAAAATCCACCGCTTGCGCTGAGGCAAAAGGCAAACTAATGAAAGATAACGAACAAACAAGTAAAACTAATGAAATTTTTTGGAATGTGCTACTGAAGGCTTTTTTAATTTCTAACATCAGGTATTTATCTCCTTTATTTTTCTCCAATCTCCTGAATGCTAAAAAATTTCTACAACAATAGCGTCTTCCCACGGATGGAATTAAGAGTGTATGGGGGTTAGGGGTTTGGACACCCTACACCCTCACACCCTTATTTCCTAGGCAATTGTTATATCTTTCGACAAGTAGACATCTTGGATAGCATGGAACAAATTAACTCCATCTTCAAAAGGACGCTGGAATGCTTTGCGCCCGGAAATTAATCCGGTTCCACCTGCACGTTTGTTAATTACTGCCGTCCGTACTGCTTCCGCAAAGTCATTTTTACCCGATGCACCACCGGAATTAATTAATCCCGCACGTCCGCAATAACAATTTAATACTTGGTAGCGGGTTAAATCGATGGGGTGGTCGGTTATCAAATCCGTGTAAATTCTCTCGTTGGTTTTACCGTAACTTTGACCCGTAGCTTTAACAACTGCTTCGTAACCCCGATCGTTTTCGGGCAACTTCTGTTTAATAATATCGGCTTCTATCGTCACACCTATATGATTTGCTTGCCCGGTTAAATCTGCCGCAAGGTGGTAGTCTTTATCTTGTTTAAACGCATCATTTCGCAAGTAGCACCAAAGTATAGTTGCCATTCCCAATTCGTGGGCGCGTTTGAATGCAATGCTTACTTCTTGAATTTGGCGTGTGGAATTTTCTGAACCAAAATAGATTGTCGCACCAACTGCAACTGCACCCAAATTCCAAGCTTGTTCGACATCCGCAAACATCACTTGGTCATATTGGTTGGGAAAAGTTAACAATTCGTTATGATTGATTTTGGCAATAAAAGGAATTTTGTGAGCGTATTTGCGTGACACTGCTCCAAGGACTCCCAAGGTTGTTGCCACTGCGTTACAACCACCTGCTATGGCCAATCTAATTATATTCTCTGGATCGAAGTAAATGGGATTTGGTGCAAACGATGCACCCGCTGAGTGTTCGATACCTTGGTCTACTGGCAAAATCGACAAATACCCGGTGTATGCTAACCTCCCACTCGAATAGAGCGTTTGCAGACTGCGGAGAACTTGCGGATTGCGATCGCTATTCAACCACGCACGGTCAACAAAGTCCGAACCAGGTAAATGTAGTAAATCGGAATGAACTTTTGCTTTATAAGTGAGTAAATCCTCAGCTTCTTCACCCAATATCGATTCGATTGAGGTAGGTGGTACAATTGTTGCAGTCATTGTCTAGACCCTAGTAATTTGACGTAGTATATTGCTTTTAACATACCATTATTAATATTTGTCAAAAGCTGATTAATATATTGTTAAATCAACTATTTTTTTACATGCTTTTATACAATTACAGTACTTATAAAATAAATATTTTCAATTGTAATTTAATTAACATTTATCAAAACCCGCATCCCCGACTTCTCTGACTGCTACTGATAATTAGTAATAGGTTAAACCGCTTCGTTGCGCCGAGATACAATAGGGCACGATATATCGTGCCCTTACGATACCCATATGATGGCGAAATACATTACTTACGAGGGTTGATACCCATAATTAGTTAAGGATGTAATCTTATTTTGAGATTCACTTCACAATTTACTCTTCATAATGAAGATGATACTCTTCCAAAAGGTAGATTATGATGAGGAACTCTAAAGCAAAGTTAATGAGTTAAAATACAATTGACTTTTCTTGTTCCCCCTTATCCCTAGAGGAAGCCCTCCCTCCCCTTTTTTTATCCAATCCACTCGCGTCCAGCTGTTTCTGCGGCTAATTGAGTGTAAAAAAGTTTCTGATGGCCAAATACTGTTCCGCAAGGACTAATTACCCGATACTGCCAGTGGTCTAATTCAGTATAAAAAACTGCTAGAGTACAATTTTTAATTCGGCTTATTAAATGAATTTTGGTAGAAACCATAGCGCGGTCAAAAAGTTTTTATTACTTACAATCCAGTTATTCTTTAAATTAAGATATCCAACAGGATAAATATAGAGCTACCTACTTTTGATATAGATTTGAAGCCGTAAAAATTATGGATACAAACTTCAAAACCCGGTGATGATGACCGGGTTTTGCTGGGCTATGTGCCCAAGGGTTACTTATAGGAGTGATTTATAGTCGATAGCTATGACAATTACTACTACCCCCAGGCTAGCAATTCCGGAAAATCTCGGTTAATTTTTTGTTATTTTCCTTGGACTCTATTGCGATCGCTGTAACCTGTAGCTGGACTTCTCTAAATTGGTTCGCGTAATTCGCTAAAGGGGTTGTTTAATGCCAGAGACTGTAAAATTCCAGTGCGAATCGCATAACAAAGCGTATTTGTCGGCACCTTTTCAACTATTAATTCTAAAAGTATGTAGTTGGTATCAGTATAAATAAACTTATTTCCTGGCGCACCTTGCGTGTCAGCATCGTAAATATACTTAATTGCCTCGCAATTAAACATAATGCAACCAGCTTACAGCCAATTATTTTTTTGGTTGCAAAATTCATACCTTTTGGTAGAACAGGAAACACTGACACAAGCTCTACTCTGTTAACAATTCAATTTTTTTCGTGCCATTGAGAATGCTGGTTTTTTAGGAGACCCGGATTCCTGAAACAAGAACGGAATTAGCACAGACCATTAGCTATATATGGAATTATACAAGTCAACAAATTACTAAATAAGGATACTGACCTTGGCAGTAAACAGCCCTTTCATTGCATTTACAATTCTTCTTATAGTTATATTTGCGATACCACCGTTATTTGAGCGATTAAAACTACCCGGATTAGTCGGTTTGCTTGTTGCAGGTGTAGTTCTCGGTGATAGTGGATTAAAGTTACTCAATCCAGAATCGGATACAGTCAAATTGCTTTCAGACATCGGCAAAATTTATTTGATGTTTGTAGCTGGTTTGGAAATTGATTTAGAACAGTTTCGTAAAACAAGAAATCGTTCGATTGGATTCGGCATTTTGACATTTTTAATGCCGATGATTGCAGGTATTCTAGTTGGACGCTTATTTAATTTTAGTTGGAATACTTCTGTCCTAATTGGCTCTTTACTTGCCTCCCATACGCTTTTAGCATATCCAATTGTTAGCCGAATGGGAGTAGTTGGGAATGAAGCTGTAACAGTTACAATTGGGGCAACGATTTTTACCGATACAGGTGCTTTATTGGTACTAGCAGTATGTGTGGGAATTCATGGAGGAGATTTTACAGCTTTAAGTTTAGTTACTTTACTAGGTGGATTAGCAATTTACTCCGCTATCGTTTTATTTGGTTTTGATTGGGCAGGAAAAGAATATTTTAAACGAACTGGTGACGAACAAAGTAACCAGTTTTTGTTTATATTATTGGCATTATTTATTGCATCAGTCGGAGCGCAATTAATTGGGATTGAAAAAATTGTTGGTGCATTTTTAGCAGGTTTAGCTGTTAATGATGTCGTCGGACGTAGCCCCGTCCGTGAAAAAATAGAGTTTATTGGAGGTGCTTTATTTATCCCTTGTTTCTTCGTAGATATGGGATTGCTCATTGATATTCCTGCGTTTATTAAAACTCTTAGTTCGGTTGGGTTGACTGCGGCAATTATTACAGCGTTAATTGGTAGTAAATTTATTGCCGCATTCTTAGCTAAACTTATATACCGCTACAACATCCCAGAATTGCTAACAATGTGGTCGTTGTCTCTACCCCAAGTGGCAGCAACACTTGCCGCAGCATTAGTTGCCTATGAAACAGTAAACCCTGCTGGAGAGAGACTAATTAATGAGGGTGTTCTAAACAGTATAATCGTATTAATGCTCGTGACTGCGATCATGGGCCCAATGATAACAGCTAGGTTTGCAAGTTTCCTGACAGTCTCGCAAACAAACTCACAACCTACGGAAAGTCTTTCGACTTGGTGGGATAGCGGGAATTTAGCCGATAATAATTCAGCCGATATTCACCATGCGTTTACTGTTGTAGTTCCCATTTATAACCCTCAAACTCAGCGTCATCTCATCCAAATGGCAGCACTATTAGCACGTCATGAATCTGGGAAAATTGTGTCATTAGCGGTGACAAAAGGAAGTTCTCAAATGGATAATCCGCAATTGCTAACAGCACTTGGTCGCAGTCAAGAAAGATTGAAATTAGCCCAAGAAATTAGTCAAGAATTTGATGTAGAAGTATCACCAATAATTCGGATTGATGATGACATAGCTTTGGGAATTAGCCGTACTAGTAAAGAGCAAAATGCTAGTTTGCTAGTAATAGGATGGTCGGGTGCGAAAGGTTTACGTGCCAAATTATTTGGTAATCTAATTAATAGCGTATTTTGGTCAAGTCATTGTCCCGTTGCAGTAACTCGTCTGTTGAGTAATCCCGCAGAATTTCAAAGAATTCTCGTACCAGTTGGAGATTTAACAGCACAAACTATTGGTGCGATTCGATTTGCTCAAATTTTGGCTAATGCCAATCAAGCAGAAATCATTTTATTACATGTTTACAATCGCCGAACTCCCCAGGTTAAAATTGATAATTTCCAGTTTCAATTATCTCAGGTTGCTTTGAAAAGTAAATTAAAAGTAAATACAAATATTCAAGTAATTGCAAGCGATAATGTGGCAAAAGCAATTGTTGATGAAGCGCAGGGATATGATTTAGTCGTTTTGCGTTCAGTTCGTCATCGCACCACCGCAGGATTAGCTGTAAGTGAAGTGACAAAGCAGGTAATTAAAGAGTTGAAAACTTCAATTGTGTTACTTGGACTACATTCTTGATTACCTAGTATTTTGCTTTCATCGCAATTTTAAATTATTGACAATACGTTTTGGCGTATCCCGTAGGATAGGCATCCTGCCTGTCCTATATTATTTTCGGTCACTTAGGATAGGCATCTTGCCTGTCTTATGTTATTTTCAGTCAGGCAGGATGCCTAACCTACGAACTCTATTTTTTGATGGCAATGGATTTTAAATTTATAGACTCGCTTGTTACTATCGCATCGGTGAATATTGAAATTTTAGTTAATTACTACGAGGAATTATTTAGGGAGAAACCCTGTAAATATATCCCGAATGTATATGCAGAATTTCAACTCCCGAATTTGAAATTAGGAATATTTAAACCCAAACCGACATACGAGGCCGAATTTATCAACGCAACCCAGAGTAAAATAAGTTTGTGCTTAGAGGTCAATAATTTAGAGAATGCTTTAGCGCATCTCACAAGTTTAGGCTATCCTCCATCGGCAAGCGTTATCACCGCATCCCACGGTAGAGAGATATATATCTACGACCCCGACGGAAACCGGATTATATTACATGAGGGAGTAGGGAGTAGGAATTAGAAATGCTTAGATTCGGGCTAGAAACTAGAAACAAGTGGTTCATATCATTAATTTTGACCTGCATCAAGAAGGCCAGATCCCCGACTTCTCAAAGGATGCTGTTGGCGAATCAGGGGTGTCGCCCCTCATCGAACGATTTTTCGTTATCCGGTCGGTATTGTAGGGGCAGTTAGGTATCGTGCCCCTACGGTATATTCGGCACAACTAAAGGGTCTAACCCTCTATTCGCCAACGGTATCCGTAAAAGTTGTCGGGGATCTAGCAATCCAGAGGTAATCACACAGACCAGTAGGAATTAGAAACTAAATTAACTACCTCCTGACTCCTTCTCCCCACTCCCCACTCCCCACTCCCTACTCCCCTAATTAGAAAAATATGGGAATTACCCAAAACTATAAATTAAATACTATCCAGTGGTATCCAGGACACATTGCTAAAGCCGAAAGGAAACTCAAAGAACAACTGAGAATGGTTGATGTAGTGCTAGAAGTACGTGACGCACGCATTCCTATGGCAACACACCACCCGCAATTATTTGATTGGATCGGAAGCAAATCACGGGTACTTGTACTTAACCGCTTAGATATGATTTCCCCGCAAGTACGTCAAGTTTGGACGAACTGGTTTACACAACAAGGCGAAGTACCTCATTATACCAATGCTCAACACGGGCAAGGTATAGAAGCGGTAGCAAAAGCTGCAAAAGCTGCCGGAGTAGAACTAAATCAACGTCGTAAAAGTCGCGGGATGTTGCCGCGTCCCGTCCGTGCTGTTGCGATTGGGTTTCCTAACGTTGGCAAATCGGCTTTAATTAACCGTTTGCTGGGGAAGCGCGTGGTTGAAAGTGCAGCCCGTCCGGGGGTGACTCGTTCGTTGCGGTGGGTGCGGATTTCCGACGAATTAGAACTGCTGGATGCACCGGGAATCATCCCTTTAAGATTGGAAGACCAAGAAGCGGGGATTAAATTAGCGATTTGTGATGATATCGGTGATGCTTCGTATGATAATCAGTTAGTGGCAGCAGCATTTATCGATCTAATTACTTACGTCGAAGCTGTAGCACCGCAATTGTCGGCAAAAAATGCCTTGCGATCGCGCTATGAGTTTGACCCTACAGATTACAGTGGTGAAGCATACCTTCACGCTTTAGCCGAATATCGTCATAAGGGTGATACTGAACGTACTGCACGTGAGTTATTAACTGATTATCGCAAAGGATTATTAGGTCAAATACCCTTAGAAATACCAACGCAATTTGCAGGGTAAACTGTAGAGACGCGTACCGCTAAGGCGGAACCC
>JANNFJ010000954.1:0-2912 GCA_031379725.1 Calothrix sp. OTE_75_metabat_31 | reverse complement strand
CTCGAATTTTGTCATCACCAACATTAAAGTCGGTAATAGTATTAACTCCATCTCCAACTTTATTAAAAACAAAGCGGTCTTTATCTAGTCCACCGGTGAGTACATTGTTACCTCTCCCCACGCCCAAAAAATCATCGCCATTGTTACCTTCGAGAGTATCGCCACCAGAACCACCATTAATTACGTCACTGCCATCTCCACCTTTAATGGCAGCAGGCACAGTACCACCGTTAATTACATCGTTACCAGCCTCACCCTCAATCAGGATTGTTGCTGGACCTCCATTCAGAATATCGACACCCGCACCACCAATAATTGTTGTGGTATTTGCATTGGCATTAATAATATTAATACCTCCTGACCCCCCTCTGATGATAGGGTTAGAACCTCCATTAATAAGAGAATCTAGTCCAAATTCTGATTCACTTACTGAAAGTTGATTATTGAAAGTTTTATTCCAATCGATATTTTGATTTTGCAAAGCAATATTTTCAAGGTTATCCCAATTGTTCAAACTTGTAGAACTTGTAGAATATGAAGGAATTACGTTGCCTATAGTTAACTTTACTACAGAAGATGGATTTTCTGGAATGGAAGTAGACACCTCTTTGACTTGGAGAATATTACCATTAGAACTAAGAGAACTTGCTCGGTTCATGAAAAGACTCGACCAATTATTCCCAGCTATAGGATTAGTGGAAAGAGATTTTGTACTGTCACTAATGGCAGAGGTTGGAGATGATACTGTTGGCTGTTCAAAATTCAAACTAGATAGATTCAACATTTACAAAACCTCAGAGGATGTTTTAAAAGTCGCATAAGGTATAAATTATCCTAAGCCTTTAGCGCTCATATCAAGAGCGCTAAAGCGCAACTACAAACCTTATATTTATTTGTGCCTACCTACTTAAGTTAGTCGGGACGAATAAAGCAAACTATAGGAATCCGGTAGAACTCATACCACTAAATTTTAAAGGTTATTATAGCGACATTCATATTGTGCCGAACATTACTAATTGTAAAATATTGATTAATAATCCTAGTATTACTTGAATACTAATTGGTCTAATTTATACTAATAGTTAATCACTGTTATGTTTATTTTTTAATTCTGCTTCAGTAGATGAGAGCAGGCTTGAGAGGTTTCTAATTATAAGCAACGAGTTTTAAATAACGCTAATTATTTACCTAAGTGATTACTTCTAAATATAAAATATGAGAAGTAAAAAAACTATGACTCGATTGCTTACATAAGTAAAAATAATATTGTTTATAATTAATTTTCGGCTACTGAGTCTCTAAAAATACTGCACATCAAATTAATATAGGGAATATATAGGATTGCTATTTGATTTTTAGACAAAATTAAGTATGCAGGATGCGTGATTGTTGAAATCCGTAACGCACCGTTGTCAAAGGTTTGGTGCATTACGCTGTCGAAGAAGCGCACCCTACGTGTATTCCAAAAATCAAACCAGATTCCTATATTAAGCGAACTCAATCTAATAAGTAGGTGGGCAAATGCGCTGCACTGCCACTGGAAGTTGCCGACATGCTTGCCCAAAGCTGCGAGGATTATATTTCCACCACGCAAACAACCCAATGCTAGTGCTTGCTGACAGCAATAATAACAATCCAGCTAACCACAATAACGGCTTTTTCTTCACAGTCACGGCAGCTGGAGTAGTTGGCACTGCTGCTTCGTTGGGTAGTTCTAAATCGAGAAGTGCTTGCGAACTTTGTGCAAACTCAGATTCTTCGGGTTCTATTTCTGGTTCCACTTCAACTTCAGGTTCAATATTACCTTCAAACATATCTATTAGCGCTTCACTCGGTTGCTTGGCAACGATATATTCAGGTGTGACGCGACAATGAGTAAGTACAATTGAAGTATTATCGTGACCGTTGAGTTGATTAGAATAGGCAATCCAACTATAAACCGCTTCTTCAACCGTCATTGCACCATTTAAGACAGGTACAGCAAAATCTCGCCAAGTATGTTCGACTAAATTATTGTCGCTCAAACCATCCGAACATAAAAGCAACAAACCATCGTCATCAATAATCAATCTTTGGACTATGGGACGAAGATTTTCACCAACATGCGTCCCCAAAGCTTGGGTAAGTGCTTGAGCATCGGGTCTTTGAAGTGCTTGACGATAAAAGCTGCGTCCTAACCGTAATTCTCGTGCCACTATATCATCATCGACTGTTAATAGTTGGCAACAATCGCGGGTAATCCAGTACGCACGACTATCTCCGACATTTGCTACATACAACTCATGGGAGTTTTCCGCATCCCATCCCATAATAGTCTGCATGGGTTGGGGTATCTGTACTGCCATTACTAGGGTTGTCCCCATGCGTTGCGTACCTTCGCGGTTCTGTTGGTTATTAGAATTACAAATCAGGTTATTAACAACGCGCAAGCTAGCTTCGATTTGCTGCTGTAACAAATCGGGGGGAACTGATTCGGATTGCTGTGCAACTTCAGCAAGTAAAGCACGAACTTGTAATTTTATTGATTGAACAGCAAGTTGACTTGCGACTTCCCCCCCTTCGTGTCCGCCAATGCCATCACAAACAATTGATACACGGTGTAAAAGGGGTTCGTCGATGGCATCGTTATTTGTTGGAAAGCAGGAATCTTCGTTCTGTAACCCTTCCGAACCAGGATCTGTGGCTCCGGCAACTTTCATACTCAACGGTAATTCTGCTGCCGTTGTCAGTAACAATAAATTTAATTGCTTACTGATGTCGGCAAATTTGGCTTCCGGATTTTGCATTTGCCGGACAATATTTTGGAGATGCTCGGTAATGGTAGTGCGATCGCTTTCTATCCAAGGCTGCCAGCACTGTGCTAATTGTTGCAAGGGTGTCCCCTGTAGAGACGTTACATGTAACGTCTCTAC
>JANNFJ010000937.1:0-14008 GCA_031379725.1 Calothrix sp. OTE_75_metabat_31 | reverse complement strand
CAAAGCGGCGGATAAGTTGCGGGATATAAGGCTGTTTAGTAATGACGTGTTTGCGGTAAAGGAGGATACCTACTACTGGAGACGAGGGAGAGGGGGTAGACAAGGGAGAGGGGGAAGAAGATATTTTTATTTGTCCCCCTTGTCCCCCCTGTCCCCTCATCTGATACCATTTCAAATATTCGCGGGGTGATTCAAAGTATCCTTGATAGTCGGGATGGAGTAAACCAATATTGGGGGTTTCGATTGGTTGGGGAATGTCACCGATTTTTAGATTTAGGTATTTTTCGGCTAATGTCCAAAATAGCGCGGCGACGTTTTCGATTCCCCCTGCATTCCAATAACCGTAGATAATTAACCAGTTGCGTAAATCTTGGACTTTACCAAAGGGTAAGAATTTTAATAATTTAGGCCCAATTTTGAGAAAGCTAATATAGCCTGCGAGTTTATCTTCTTCGCGTCCGTTACTGAATTTTTCGAGTATAAATTTTACTGATTTGGGCATTCCCTTCGGTTTGTCACCGATGACGAATGCACCGATTTTCGTGAGTGCCATTAATTCTAATGCTGACTCAAATACAAGCCGGATAGGGATTTGGGAGATGCGATCGCGTAACCACATTACTTGATCGTAATCGAATAGCAAGCTACCAAAAAACACATCGGCATTCTGGAGGGCAGTATCAATTTCACTAGGCTTGCTGGTTATGTCTCGGTCGCTAAATACCTGTATATCCAATTCAGGACAGCGCGAAATCGCCAATTGTGCGGCTTTGCGGTACAAATTAGCGTTAAATGATTCAAATCCAGCAATTAAGACGATACGTTTCATGCTCAAGCCAAGTAGATATTTCTTATTTTAAAGCCATAAAAACTTTAGACAACGCCAAAAGGTTATAATCAGATTTGTAGTTATGTAAGCTAGAAATGGCAGCTAGAGACCTTTTTCATAACGCTGTAAAAGTAGCTCTGCAAAAAGAACAGTGGGTTATTACAGACGACCCATTGAAATTGGAAGTTGGAGGTACTAAGCTAGAAATCGACCTTGGGGCTAAACGTTTACTAGCAGCCGAACGTCAAGGTGAAAAGATCGCAGTTAAAATCAAATCCTTCCTGAGCGACTCACCCTTAACTGATTATCATGCAGCACTTGGACAATTCTTGAATTATCGACTTGCTTTGGAAATTAACCAACCTGACCGCACTCTCTATCTAGCTATTCCGCTAACTGTATATGACGCTTTTTTCAAACGCGAATTTGCTCAACTATCAGTAGAACGGTATCAAATAAAGCGCATTGTTTACGACCCGATCGACGAGGTGATTACCCAATGGATAAATTAGCCCAATATCGAGCAGCAATTCAAAAAGTTTTGACAGAGTATGTTTGTGTCCCGATTGCGTCGGGCGAAATTGATTCTCAACTTATCTTTGACAAAGAACGCGTAGGCGTAGCCCGTCGTAGACATCGCGATCAAGTTGTGAGTGTTGGTTGGGTAGGACATCGCCGCGTACATGGCTGTGTTTTACATCTGGACATCATTAAGGAAAAAATTTGGGTACAACACAATACTACCGAACTACAAATCGGCCAAGAATTAGTTTCTATTGGGATTCCTAGAGAAGACATCATACTTGGTTTCCAAGCCCCCTATATGCGGCAATACACTGATTTCGGTGTTGCATAAGTTAATATGTCAACAGCTAAAACCCGTTAATTGTCCTTTTTACTTTCCTACTCCCTCACTAATAATTTCGTTTCATCATTCCACTCACCAAATTAAAATTCTTGTCAATTCCCCCGACAAAATCCAAAATACTATCTATATTGTGGGGAGTTTGCGAAATTAAAGTATCCCGTGCGATTAAATCCTCAAAATCTACTTCTATTTCTCCTTCTCGTTGGGTTTTACCGTCACTTTCATAAAATTTCACTCCTGCAAGTTGCATAACTTTAATTACTTCCTGCGCCATAATGCCATAACCTATTGTAGATGGGTGAATTCCATCTAGTGAAAATAAACCTCCTTGGGTACGACCTCTACTGTCGGAACGGAAAAATTCTGAGGTCAGGGGTGGAGAGACTGATTGAAGTACTGGCGGTAATTGATACTCTCCTCCCAACTGATACCACCAGTCAGGACGAGCAGATGGATCTTCGATATAACGACGTGATGCCAAGCGGTCGAGGACTCCGCAAAGCTCAAATAAATACCAATCTCGACCCTCTTGACGCGCTTGCCTGATGACTTCAGTAATGGCATCGTTGTATTGGTCAATAGCGCTATCGATTGCCCTGGCTTCGTTTTCGGTAATGCGAGGATGCTTGTTGGGGTTGAAATCTTTGTCTTGAATCCAGGGTAAGGTGTAGTAGGGGAAATAGCGCGATCGCTCTCTGGCTTTCCCTCCAACTCCACGGGCTAGAGGGGCAATAGTAATATGGGGGACTGTAGCTAAAATGACATGACGCGCCCGAATTTTTTTGATGTCGGCAACCAATAAATCGAGTTCGGCTTTGAAGTGAGTTGGTCGCCAAACTGTATATTTATCGTTGACACTCATATCGTCGTAACCGTCACCGCTCCAATTAACATTAAATGTCAAAATTGAACCAAGCGCGTTATTTGCCCCCATCATCACTACTAGCGTTTCGATTCCCTCGCATTCATTACCTTCTGCACCAAGTGCTGCTGCTGCTTGTAGGGGTGTTAGTGCTTTACCGCTATCATCTCGTGCTGTATTCAAAACGCAAACCGCTGCACGGTCGTTATGGTTATCAACAACCTGCCGCAATAAATCATCTTTTGATTTTTCTTTGGCGATCGCTTCTTGGCAGATATCTGCATTCCGCGATAGGGTATTTCGCAAATCCCATCCGTAAATTGCCAAGTTGTGAAAAATCTGGCTACGACTGGAGAATGTCGCACCCGCACCACGTTCCCAATAATCTTCTATTACATCTAAATGGTTGCGAATATACCAGATTACTGGAATTGTATTCAACCAATTGATTTTACTGCCAAATCTTTCTTGCAAACTATTGGCTAAGTTTTCTAAATTTAATGGCAATCCTCCATTGGGATTTTCATACTTGGGATAGCGCAGTTCCGACCATCCCATTTCTTTGGCAATTATTGCCGGATATGAAAATTGGGTATTAAAAATTGCCCCGCTTTGAAACCCATGTGTCAATGAATCCCCGATTGTAACTAAACGGTGCTGCGGAGTTCCGACTTTAGATATATTGACGGTAATCGACAGCGTTGGGTCGGTAACTGGTTTTCTTGCCTCAAAGCGTATTTCGACATCTGGTGGTGTTTTTGAATCGCGCATCAAATCTAAAGCTTGCAACATGTTTTTTCCTTTTAACTCTAAGTAATGTGCTAACAGTATTTTTAGTATTGATAAAATATTTTGACTAATTACCGTTATTTTTGTTACATCCGATAAACGTTGTATATTTTATCACGTATTAACAAGCTTTCGTGTTATCATAAACAATTTTACAAACGATTGACATATATTTAATTAGGGTTTAGGAGAATATCATTAATAAAATACTAACTAGTCAATTGTCTAGAATATCACTTTAAATTATAGTTTTTTAGAATATAAATATCAGTAAATCTGACTTGCTAAGATAGAAAAAATACACTAAAAATGTTCAGCAAGAAAAAACAACTAACTTGAGGTAATGATTATGCGATTTGGAATTGATATAGGTCACAATTGCTCTCCAGATACTGGTGCGCGTGGAATCAAATTTGAGGATAATTTAACTCTAGATGTAGGAAATCGAGTTATTACAAAATTAAGAGCATTAGGAAACGAAGTTATCGAGTGTAAACCCGAACGTGCAGGTACTGTACGGGAGTCACTGACACGAAGATGCGATAGAGCAAATTCAACAAAACTCGATGTATTTGTTTCGATTCATTTTAATGCTTTTAATTCGCAAGCCAATGGTACTGAAATTTTTGCTGTTGGTGAAAAAAGTCGAAAAATAGCTAAACCTATATTGGATGAAATTGTTAAGCTAGGCTATTTTAACCGTGGTGTTAAGAATGGATCGCACTTATTTGTGTTAAGAAATACCAATATGCCGGGAATATTAGTAGAGGGTTGCTTTATTGATTCTAAAAAGGATATGTCTTTGTATAATCCAGAGGCAATAGCAAATGCAATTGTTAAAGGTTTAACAGGTAAACTACCAACAGAAGTTATCAATCCTATACCCGATGAAGAACAGAATAAAGATACAACAGTATTAAGATTGCAGCGGGCATTAAATCGACTCAAAATTACTGATAATAAAGGAAAAGTGTTGATAGAAGATAATACTATCGACGTTCAGACAAAACTTGCCCTAGAGAAATTTCAGCAAATTGCCGGACTTCAAAAAACTGGAATAGCGGGTGACACAACTTGGTCAGCAATTAATCAGATTTTATCTAAGAGAATTATTCGACCCAACCATGCAGGCGGCCCCGTCGTTAGATATTTACAGTCTCGTCTAAATCTTGAGATCGATGGCATTTATGGCCCGCAAACCGAAGACGCAATTAAGAAGTTTCAGCGAGAAAATCGATTGACCGCAGATGGAATTATTGGCCCCGCAAGCTGGCAAAAATTAATCGGTTAGGTATCAAGTTGTGTAAAAGCTTTCATTTATTTTGATGGGTTGAGAGGACTAGAATCCGTCAAAACCAATGATATAGACCACTAGTGGTTCGTGTCATAAGTTTTGAGGGGTACGTAGTAGACGTAGGTTGGGTGGAACGTTCGCGCAGCGTGTCCCCTTGGGACTCAGTGGAACCCAACTATTAAATGTTGGGTTTCGCTTACGCTACACCCAACCTACAACCCATCAGAATTAATGACATAGACCACTAGCCGCGATTTTTTTCGAGTAGCAACATCATTATTAAACTTAACAAAATTTGTTTTTCTTCTTGTTCACTGAGTTGATTCATTGCTTTAATAGTAAATTGCCGTGAGAAAAACGACGGAATTTTTTCTAACCGCATTACAACTGTACCATTGCTGCTAGTTACTAGATAAGCTGGGTTAAAAACATATCCACTCAATAACCCAACAACTGGAATTTCTTGAAAGAGTGCGTCGGCAATTTTGATCCAAGGATTTTTTTCTTGAATAGTAAAAGCTGGCGTTTCACCATCGAAAATATCATAACGCGCTTTCCATAGCGATTTTAATCCTTGTCGCTTAACTGCACCAAGAAAAGCTCCATTTTCGTCAGTAAAATCATAGCGTGCGGAAAAGTCAATAATTCGGTCGGCTTTGATGTAATATAAAGGACGACTGCGTTCGACATCAGCAAAAATTGTAATCGCTTCTTTAAGCTTGAAAAGTTTTTGTTTGACGTAAAAAAGTAAATTACCTTGAGCATCGACTACTGAGATTTCAGGAGAGAAAGCCCAGAGTTTAAAGGTGAGTTGGAGTGGATACTGCATAATTGGATTTGATTGTCAAAAAGATAACTCTATTAATCCCAATTACTACAAGAAACTAACATTATGAGTAGTGGGAGGTAATATATTTTTTCACTGCACAAGCGAGATGCTGATGCGACAGGGGAATGAGCTTTTCTCGAAACTTTTTTATACCCTCAAATAATAATCAAAGCGCGATCGCAATTGTTCGGGTGTCAAGTTTTGTGTCCAATACTCGACGAGTGCCTGACCAAAAGCTGAAGCATTGCGGTCGGGGGATGTAGAATTTTCGAGTAGCAATGACCAAAACGCCAGCATGTCAAATTTTAGTGGGTTTGCATCTGCATTTAGTAGCGAAAATAATTCATATGCCATTTGAAGTTTACCAAGTACCAGCGGTAATTGTTCGGCAGGGATTTTCTCTGCTAGCAAATATGCCAAAGTTGGGGAACCTGTAGATACAGTGGAAATAAACTGGAGTACGGGACTTTTTAGGAGTGCTGTTATTCCCTGGGCAGTTGCCATTTGGAAGGTGTAATTATCGATAATTTTCGCTGCTGTCAGCGAACGAACATCCAAATCGCGCAAAAAACGCGCCAAACGCTGCTGTTTAGCAGGATTTATTGCTTCTACGAGTGCTAAAGATAACCTGTCGGTATTCCATTCATTTCGCCCAATCTTGGCATCAGCCGTAACCACAGGCAAAATCAAATCGCAAAAATCACCCATTTGTTGAGCGCGATATTGCGTAGCTTCCCGAATCGCCACTTCTTTAGGTTTTTCTCCCCATTCCCAATCGTAGGGAGGTTGCCACTCGCGGATGGGACGCAATTTATCGACTTGGGTGACAATTGCGATCGCAGGCAATTGGGCAACTTCAGATTTTACAGCTTTGAGAAAATCTGCATCCATTTGTAGCGATGGGTCGAGGGCAGGTGTGACTAGTAATAGTAAATCGGCATTTCGCGTGTATTCGAGTACCTGCGAGCGTAAATCGCCGCGATTTACTTGTTCATATCCGGGTGTATCCCAAAGCGTTAGGGTTTCCCCATCGTTGCTTCTCCAGTGGTAACTCTGAATTTTATCGGTACTCGGTAATACATCGACTTGTGCAAGTTCTGAATTAAATAACGTGTTGATGAAGCTACTTTTTCCTGCCCCAGTGCGCCCTACTAACAAAATATTAACGGGTTTTTGCTCCACTACTGCCACAGGTTCTGCTTGTGCTAAGATATCGCGCAAAGTTTTTGCTCTAGTTTGGATTTGAGGTGCTACCGTAGAAGCGCTGAACGCAGAAGATAAATTAGTACCGCTATAAAGTAAAACAGCCCGCTTGCACAAATTCCGTAAAGTCGCTTCCCTTAACAACTGACCCAGATTCACTAATAATTGCTGATTAGCTTGGTTCGTATAGCTTTGACTCGCACGTTTTGCTAATGCCGCAGTTGGGTTTAAAATCCACTGTGCCATACCCCAAGCCCGCATAAACTTACGTGCTGATGGTTCTAGCCGCTGGTATACTTCATATGCTTGATATGCCTGTCCAATTGTAGCTTGATTCAGGGCTGGCGATAACTTCTGTATCCATGTATCCATGTCATCGATGGTTCCCCGAATTAGCGCGTAGGCTTGGGGAACGTAGATATTCAGTAGTGGATATTTGACTTCTGGATGGTAGATATGGGCAACCGAGACAATTAAATCCTGACAGCGCTGCCAAAAAGTTGGCCAGTCTTGCCACATTGGCGCATCGTTCTGGGCAGCTTGCAAGACTTGCTGTAATGCTGTTTCTGCTTGTTTGGTGGCATCTCCCGTCAAGGTAACGGTATTCTCGCTTACCGATTCTAGTTCTTTACTTACTTGTGCAATAACAGCTTCTACTTGGAGAATACCCGGCTTAGTCCATCGCACCAAAAGCCAGCGCCAACCTAAGAATACCAGAGGGAAGACTGCCCAAATCCAATTAATGCGCCATTCGTGAATTTGTAAACCTGCCATTACGATTAGGAAGACGATAATAGCGGTGAGTGGAGTTGCCAAGATGACCCATTGCCAAGTTTTTAAGCGTACCATTTTTTAGGGGTGTGGGGGTGTAAGGGAAATGCCTGTGCAGAGTGTGAAAAGAAAAAATTAAGAATAAATTAGTAAAAAAATATTTCGGTTTCAGTATATAATAGTTAAGGATGCTCCCAAAGCTTAGTTTCCCAAAGTTTTTTTATATACTGCAAACGGGTAAAATATAAACTTTTGTCATGAATAAGGCTTGCTTCGGTGCAGGGTGGAACTTAGCCGTAAGCGGAGCGCTGCCGTAGGCTAGGCATCCCGCTTTCTTAGCATCTTAAAGATATTGAAGCTTGTCTAAAAGTACAGTTCTAACCCGTTTTTAGTATAACTCCCCGATAATAGCGGTACTAATTGTAGTCGGGCTATTGAAATGACTCAAATAATGGGTCAAAAAATCTATACCCTTACTTACATTGGCATTAGCTAATTATGTTGGTTAGGGGCTGTTCCATCTAATGTCCCCATAACAATAAATGTACCTGTCTGATTTTTTCTTGAAATGACGACCCTTTGACATTTTTCCTTTAGCTTATGTAATGAAGTTTCGTGTTATTTAGTCACATAACCTCTAAATATGTGTTAGGGTTCCAATGGAAGATTAAATTCGGCTGGTAGTTTGTTTTTTTCAATATTTGGTATCTACAGACCTCTCCGGATCTAAATCTCTACACCCATTGATACTGGAGATTTACTATGTCTATTTACGTTGGTAATTTGTCTTATGAGGTTAAAGAAGATGACCTCAAGCACGTTTTTGCAGAGTATGGCACTGTCAAAAGCGTACAATTACCTATGGATCGAGAAACCGGACGAATGAGAGGCTTCGGCTTTGTAGAAATGGGAACAGACGCTGAAGAAACAGCTGCTATAGAAGCCCTCGATAATGCTGAATGGATGGGTCGTAGTTTGAAAGTTAATAAGGCAAAACCAAAATCGAACGACGGAGGTTCGTTCGGTGGTGGTGGTGGTAGACGCGGTGGTGGCGGTGGTGGCGGTGGTGGAAATAGCCGTGGTGGGGGCGGAGGCTATTCTGAACGCTATTAAGTTTTTAACACCCGGAATCTAACTCTGAAGTCCAAAAGGCAGATAAAGAGTCTGCCTTTTTTGATTTTTCTTAAAGCTATACAGCTGACCATAAGCGAATCGCAAACTCAGGCAATTTAGTAGGTGATAGGATGACCCAAATAATCGTAGGCGAAAATGAAGGAATTGAGTCAGCATTACGTCGGTTCAAGCGACAAGTTTCTAAAGCTGGGATTTTCCCAGACATGCGAAAAAATCGCCATTTTGAAACACCCATAGAAAAGCGCAAGCGTAAAGAAGTTGCCAAACATAGACAAAGCAAAGGTAAGAAACGGTTCCGTGCTTAAAGCCGACTTGCGAATATAATTATCCCAACCGCTTGGATTTAACAGCCGGCAGTTGGGTTTAAATTTACCTATTAACCTCAAACTTTGAATGTTTTTGGTTATAAATAAAAATCCCGTAAGATAGGCATTCTGCCTGCCGGTTTATACATATCCGGTTCATGTCTTAATTGAAAAATACGTAGATTCTGTTGTAATAAATATTGTTACCCGTCTGCTTATTTACAGAAATTTATGAAAACTCGGTTTCCGAAGGAACCGGGTTTTTTATTCTGTCTAAAAATAAAGTGTCACTTATCGATGGCTATTTCAATACATCAATTAAGAGACTAGACTTCTAATTCAAAGAATGCCCGATTGTCAGGGCGCAATGCCTTGCCTTCCTAGAGGTTAATTTGAGATTTGGGATAATTTATTTTTTGGTGTACCTTTATATCCAGTCAATCTATCTAAATGCATAGATTTTCGTTATGCCAATCGTCATGTTAGGACTGTTACAACCGCAAGTGGTGAAACGCAATATGCCTCCGGCACGAACCACGCGATACCACAAAGTGGTTGCCAAGGGCATCGCAAAAACGCAGTCAAGCTCAATGGTAATAATTTGTAATAATTTATGATTGAATTTAAAAGTTTAGATAAAGTGCAAAATCTCATAAATCGCACTCTCAATTTTTATAATTAGGTAATACCAATTCTTTGTGAAGTTGCATAGAATCTTACCCTATCACTTAATCCCCTCCCCGCAAGCGGGGAGGGTTAGGGTGGGGTTCAATATTTATGCAACTTCATATTAAATTGGTATTGTTAAACATAACAAGGCAGAAATTACCGAGAATTTTATAATTTAGTGTAAGTTTGATTGTGTTTAAATACGTTTCGTGCATTCCAAAACATGGCAAAACAACGGCTTGATTCTCTAGTTGTCGAACTCAATCTATGCAGTTCTCGAACCTTAGCACAGCGGTTAATCCAAGCAGGTTCGGTGACAGTTGATGGTATGGTAGTGGATAAGGTGGGGACAGAAGTAAATACAGCCGCGCAAATCCAAGTCAAACAAAAGTCCCGGTTTGTCTCTAGAGGTGGTGAAAAGTTAGCGAAGGCAATACTAGCATTTAATCTCGACGTTGAAAATCGGGTTTGTTTAGATGCAGGTATTTCGACAGGTGGGTTTACAGACTGCTTGCTACAAGCTGGGGCAAAGTTAGTTTATGGTGTCGATGTTGGCTACGGTCAAGTTGACTGGAAGTTACGAAATAACCCTAGAGTGATTTTGCTAGAACGTACAAATATCCGAAATCTCACACCAGAAAATTTATATAAAGAAAATTCAAATATTAACGGCTCATATGCTGATTTAATAGTTGTTGATGTTTCCTTTATATCAGTTAATAAAATATTATCTGCATTATGGGAATTAACCCAAGCACCACGGGAAATGGTGTTACTAGTGAAGCCGCAGTTTGAAGTTGGCAAAAATCGTGTCGGCAAAAAAGGTGTAGTACGTGACCCTAACGACCATGCAGATGCGATTTATCAAGTTTTACAGACTGCCCAAAATTTGGGGTGGTGCTATCAAGGCTTAACTTGGTCGCCAATCACCGGGCCTGCTGGAAATATTGAGTATTTGTTGTGGTTGGCAATGGAGGGTGAAATACCATCACCTAGTTTGGAAGCTATTGGGCAACTAACACAATCAGCGGTAGATGAATTGAGATAGATCAGAATATTTCAAGAAAACGTATTTTGGTAAAATGATGATGAACAAAGAAGTGATTGTTTACCTATCGGAAACATATAAATTGGAGATGCATAAAACCCTCATCTTCGCTGGCAGCGCTGGTTTTTTAGGTGGTGTACTCAACTGCATAGTGCAGAGATATTTTGCCCGAATTACAAATAATCAAGCGACCAGTTTTAGAAAGCTTGTAATACAGTATATTGCTAATGGCTTGCTCTTTGGTTTTGGCACAATTGTGTTAGTTTACTCCTTTTTTATATCCTATTCCATAGAATCTATAAAAATAATTAAAAAAATCAATCAATTTAGCATCCTTCTTGGAATTTTTTTTCCACCGATGCTTACAATTATTACTGAGGTTCTTAATAAAAATATCTTCCGACGAAATGAAAATTGAATAGCCTGATTGCGAGTAGATATGTACGAGTGAGATTAGGAAAAAGATAAAAGTAAATTTAGAACATTTCCAACGAGAAACAAGACTTTTATCCTAATATTATTGATAGTAGAATCAATAAAGCCAGAAAATAGTGTTTATCTTTTTACGGTATACTCGCTTAAAACTCTTACTGTGTCTTAGGTCTAGGTGCGAACGTCACCCCTTCAGCTTCTATATCTACTTCGTTAATAGGTATTAACTTCCCATCTTTACTTAACTTAAATTGTTGCCCTCGCCATTCGATTGTATTACCAACAAAGCTCCAACACCAGATTATAAAGCGAAATAAATCGTAAACTGGAACAATCCAGAAAAACTTCTTGGTCATTGGGTCTTGGAAATACACCACACCAACTACCCAGCACATTATCAGTCGCGTGCCCCACACAATAAATAATACCAGCCAAGCAAGACTTGAACCACCTGTGGTAATTAGCAACATTAAGCTGGCAACAATACCATATGTGAAAATTAATCCCAGATAACCCCAAGGACGCGATACCTGAATACAACGTGCCCAACGCAGTTGGTGCTTAATGGCACCGGTCAGAGAAATCGCATTTAATTCGTGTTCGACTATACAATCAGAAAGTACAGTTTTATAACCAGCTAATGTCGGTAAATAACCGAGTTGAAAATCGTCAGCAAGATAATCGGCAATTACTTCAAATCCTCCAATTATGGAAAGAACTTGTTTTTTTATGACAATCGTTGAACCAAAAGCATAATTGATGCCCGACTCCAACTGATGACTAGCTAATACTCCAGCATGAAACTCGCAAGTAGTTCCTACTGCCTCAAAAGTCTCTACCCATCCATTTGCTAATGAACGATAAAGACAGGTAACAACACCAACGTCATCATCTTGTAAGGGTTGAACTACTCGTTGTAAGTAATCCCTATCAACTCGAATATCGCTATCAGCTAGCAGTAATATTTCATACTTCGCCCCGACTACCGCATTTGCTAGATTGCTGATTTTGAGATTGGGGCCAATAATGCGATCGCAAATTACAAGTTGAATATCGAGTTTGGGAAAGTCGTTAATAATTCGTTTGATTACAACTATGGCAGGGTCTTCGGAATCGCGGACGCTAAATATAATCTGATAAGCTGGATAATTTTGGCGGCAAAACGAAGCCAAATTTTCGTAGGTATTATTATCTAAGCCGCAAATTGGTTTGAGAATAGTAATCGCTGGATGAAAATCTATATTGATTGGGTGCGGATGTTCAAAAAAGGTGAATGTTGCATAAATCGCATAATAATAAAAACAGACCGATGTCAAACAGAGAATTAATAGGGGCAATTCAAATATATTTAACAAATTACAAGCACATTTTGTGATAATTGGTTAATTGAAAGCCGTTCGTTCGCAAAGCTTCACGTACCTTATCGCTTAACAGTGCTGCTAATTCGACTTTACCCTGTGAATCTAGCCCAGGATGCGAATAAATTTCTACTTTTATAGCTGGAATTTGGGGAATCAAACCGCACAAATACTCTTCATTCATGCGCCCAGTTTGCAACAACCCGTAAACACGCTCAGTAAAATTTACATTTTTAGCTCTCAGTACATCTTCACCGTAATTACGTAATCTACCAAATACTACCGACCAAACTAGCTTCGTGAAAAGTGCTTGACGATTCAATTTTAAATTTAATTTTAATTCTTCTGAGGGCAGACGTATATATTTAATATCAAACTCCGATGCTAAATCAGCGAGGATATTGATTACAACCGGATGGACGTGTAAGTGCAAATGTCCGTCCACATGGGAAAGTGGTAAACCTGTTGTCGTAAATTTTTCTAATTGCACTCTAATTTCTTTATGTAATTCTAACCTAGCTTTTTTGTCAAATTGGTAACGCAACCCTGCAACAACAGGGTCATCAGAAAAATTGCCGTTAGCATCTACTAAATGCGGCACTTGCTGTGGTGGAAGTGCCGAACGTCCGCAAACTAAAACTAAATGCAAACCGACACCTAAATTTGGATATTGCCGTGCCAATTCAACAGCTTCCTCAACAGCATCACCCGTAACCATCAAGCTAGTACTCGTCAGCACACCTTCTGTATGTGCCTTGATAATTGCTTGATTGACTTGATTCGACAAACCGAAATCATCACCATTTATGACGGCAAAGCGACTCTGCATAACTGTAATTTTCTAAAATTTTACAAGTCCAAAAATTTCTCCCTAACCTCCTAACTCCGTGTTCTCTGTGCCTGCGTGGTCAAAATCTTACCTCCTTTAACCCACTAATGGGCAACAACTTCACGAGATGCAGCATTTTCCTCAGCTTTTTGATGCCTTTCTCGTAAATATGAGAAAAATTCGACCCCTTCTCGCAGACGACGCACCATCATTTGCCGGTCAGCAAGCATTTCGCGCACAATGGGTAAAATTGCTTTGGGACGGAAATAAAACTGACGGTACATTCTTTCCACCGCATCTTCAATTTCTGCACTCGAAAGAGTTGGATATTCCAAAGTTGAAGTTTGAATTCCCGACTTTGCTACCATCGACTGATTAGTAAACCAACCATTCGCTAATGCTTGGTCGTATAGTTCCGTTCCTGGATAAGGTGCAGCAATCGAAACCTGGATTGTATGGGGACTAAGTTCCTGGGCAAAACGAATTGTTTCTTCGACCGTTTCCCTAGTTTCGATGGGCAGCCCGATAATAAAAGTACCGTGGACAGTAATACCAAGTTTGTGGCAATTATTCATAAATTCCCGTGCCACTTCTAGCTTCACACCTTTTTTGATGCGGTTGAGAATATCTTGGTTTCCGGATTCAAACCCCACTAACAACAATCGCAAACCATTATCGCGTAAAGTTTTCAGCGTGTCGTAATCCAAATTAGCACGAGCGTTACAACTCCAGGTTAACTTGAGACGCTTCATATGTTCGCTGATTGCGATCGCGCGATGTTTGTCGAT
>JANNFJ010000933.1:0-2398 GCA_031379725.1 Calothrix sp. OTE_75_metabat_31 | reverse complement strand
TTTATACAATGGCTCGCTAATAGGCCAAACTGCAAGGTCAAATTATGATTAAATTTTTCAGCAGCCACTATGACTGCTTTGTACGTTTCCTCTGATAATTCGTCTGTGTCCATAATAATTAAGGTAATTGATCTTGTCGCTTTTCAGCTAACGTTTGGGTTTTTCGAAGGCAAGGAATTTAATGAACGTCTAGCCCTGTACAAATACCAATTTAAAATATTAGTGTTGAAATTACAACAAAAACTGAATATAAAACGTCTTGCCCAGACCGAAGCAGAATAGAATTAATTCGCTGAGGTTTTGATGTCAAACCCTGCTTTTGCAAATACGCTTGTTGCCAACAGTGTTTGAATAGCTGTCTTTATATTTTCTTTTGTATTTGCCAATAATGCCCAAAAGGGTCTTTAATAGTTCCTTGTCTGTAGCCGTATTCGTAATCTTCTGCTGGACTTATTTCAACGGCTCCAGCAATTATTGCCTGGTTCATTACTTTATCTACATCAGGCACAAACAAACCAATGCAGCATGTGCAGCCATTATTTTTATCAGGATAAAAAAAATTGATAGATGTTATTTCATGAACATGAAATATAGCTCCGTCAATTGAAAGCTCTGCAACATGAATAGTACCATCTTCGTTTGTAAAACATAAATTCTCTGTTGCTCCAAAAGCATTTTTATAGAACGAAATGTCTTTTACCCCATTATTTATATAAAGCTCTGGTGCAAAAAAAGTACTACTCAATTTTGTTGTCATATTTTGGTCTTTTAGTAATTGAACTATTTTCTCACATTATTGTCACTGTTGCTGAAAGCGTATCTGTTTGCGATATTATTTTCTGATAAAGCTAGCCAAATACTGTCATAGATAACATTACTAACTGGTCATGATTTTGCTGTCGCAACATTTGCTGGTAACGAATAGGGCTAGGCGAAGGTTGGGAGAAATGGGAAAAGTATTCCGTCCGCCCTAATTGCACAATACCCTTGTTATACGCAGATTTATTTTGTAATATAAAGTGCATCATAGTCGTGTCTTTTATTTACCATTTTCCCATTGATTTTGTATGATTTAATTAAATTTTTACAATAAACTCGACTAGTGGGAATTCCAAAACCACTTGTTAATTCATCTTCATAAATATCTGTAATTTGATAGGTCTTTTTAATTTCAGGCAAGTATATTTCATAATCATATATACTAGGTAATACATTACTTAAATCAAAACCGGTATAGATAAGCAATGTGTCGTTAGTGCGTTGATAATGGTTTGTGGTGCTATCGACTTTTATTGTATCGATTAGGCTCAAGAAATTATTGGACTTAATGAACCTTCGTATTATTATAGTATCAGTATCTAGGTTTGAAAAATTTATAAAACTAAGAGGCCTTAGTGCGCTAATACATTTGTTTCCGCATGACGCTATTATGGTTGAGAAAAGTAATAGTAACAGGAAATATTGTTTCATAAGCTTTCAGTTAGTTAATAAGTTATTTGAGTTGTCATACAATTGTCGATTAGTAATATTAACTATTGCTGAAAATTTGCGTACAACGTTCGGGGCTTTGTAGCAGTTGGGGAAATAGAATTCGTCCAGCCTGGTACAAATGCCCATTAAAATTATTTAAGTACAAGATAAAACAAAAAGATCATTCGAAGCCGTCCAGCCTAAACTAAATTTAAATAAAGATATGAAGCTAAGAACCTATTCGTCCGCCCCAATTGCACAAAACCTGATGTTAGCAGCAGTTTTGTCATTCGAATGTTTTTAAAACACAATATTTTGTAGAATAAAATATATCAAAATTAGCACTGCTATACCTATTATTTCGTAGCTCCATATTTTTGATAATGTCGATTTTTTGCGTTTTAATATATCTTGTTCAATAACTAGAATATAGCCAAGAAGAATTGAAACGGGAATGATGATAATAATTCCAACCCAGAGATTGAATCTATTATTATTAAAGAAAAGACTGTTTAGTGTCATGTAGATTAAGTAGGCAAAAGATATAATGGTTAGTAGTAATATTGGTGTAATTTTTACTTTCATTACCGAATTGCATTTTAAATTGGCATTATTTTTTAAGTTCTAGATTTTATCTTCGATATTTCTTTTGATAGATTCCTTTAAAGTATCGCAACTATCTAATTTTTATTTTTTTTAGAATAATACTGGCATTAGAACTTTCTAAGAATTTCACAGGGTCTGAGAGAAAAGTAATACATCAAATTTTGCTTGAAACTATGTCTAACAAATATTTTTTTTAGTTTACTAATTGTTTCTTAATAATCAAAGATCGTGATTTTATCAGGGAATTGCTGCCAACGTTCGAGGCTTTGTAGCAGTTGGGGAAATAGATATTGTCCAGCCGGTACAAAAGCCGATTAAAGAT
>JANNFJ010000850.1:0-1729 GCA_031379725.1 Calothrix sp. OTE_75_metabat_31 | reverse complement strand
TCCTCGAAATGCAGGAGGACTTGGTACAGTTGCGTCAGGGAACAGCATCCGCGATCGCAGCACAAAAACGCAGCGAAAAGCAGTACAATGATGCCCAAAACGAAATCAATAAGTGGCAGCGCAACGCACAGCTAGCACTACAAAAGGGTGATGAAGCTCTTGCACGTCAAGCTCTAGAACGTAAAAAGACTTTTACCGACACTTCCGCAGCACTCAAAGCTAGTTTGGATCAACAAACTGGACAAGTCGAGGGACTCAAGCGCAATTTGATTCAACTAGAGAGCAAAATTTCGGAAGCGAAAACCAAGAAAGAAATGCTCAAAGCTCGCATCACCACAGCCAAAGCCCAAGAGCAACTCGAAGGTATGGTACGGGGGATGAATACAAACTCCGCAATGTCAGCTTTTGAGCGGATGGAAGAGAAAGTTTTGATGCAAGAAGCTCGCGCTCAGTCAGCCGCAGAACTAGCTGGTTCTGACCTAGAGAGCCAATTTGCCAAGCTCGAAGGCGGCAGCGACGTAGACGACGAATTGGCAGCACTAAAAGCGCAAATGACACTTCCTGGAACGGCTACCAATCAACCTCAATTACCCGGACAAGCCACTACTCCAACATCTACCCCAAAAAAGGATGAAGTTGTCGATTCGGAGTTAGATGCGCTTAAAAAGCAATTAGATCAAATGTAAAATGTGTAGATTTGTTAAACATAGTTGACGTTATATCCCACATCATTAGTGATTGTGGGATTTTGTTTTTCCTCGTTCCGATGCTGTGCATCGGAATGCTTTTAACGAGGTTCTGAGTCGCATTTTTTGGTTCTAAATTTACCTAATTAAATCACTTTTAAGCTATATTGGAACATCTGGGTGGTTTCGAGCCACAGATTGCGATAAAGTATTTTGTATGCGCTTTTCAAAGATACCGCCTGATGGAGTTGCCAAATGAGTACGGGTGTAATGACCATAACCGATCCTGACTTTGAAACTGAAGTTTTGAAATCCGAACAGCCAGTATTGGTTTATTTTTGGGCTTCTTGGTGCGGACCTTGCAAATTAATGTCACCAAGCGTCAATTTGGCTGCCAACACCTACGGCGATCGCTTAAAAATCGTCAAAATGGAAGTTGATCCTAACCCCCTTACTGTCAAAGAATATCAAGTTGAAGGTGTACCAGCTTTTCGGTTGGTTCAAGACGGTAAACTTTTAGCTGCGACTGAAGGAGCAATTGGCAAAGACAAGTTACTCAATTTTCTTGAAACTCATTTAAATTAGTTATTTGTCAGTTGTCAGTGGTCAATTGTTAGTGGTTAATGGTTATTAGTCAGTTGTTAATGGTCAGTGGTAATTAGTTAATGGTCAGTGGTTAATGGTTATTAGGAAAGCACAAGTGAGCTACTAACTACTGACAATTAACTACTGACAACTGACAACTGACCACTGACAACTGACCATTAACAACTGAACAAAGGATAAAAATGCAGTTTGCGAAACGTTTACAACCCCTACAATCGAATGTATTTGCCGATATGGATATTGCCAAGGCAAAGGCATTATTTTTAGGAAGGCAATTAATAGACCTGTCGTTAGGTTCTTCGGATTTAGCCGCAGAGTCGCACGTTATTGATGCGATCGCGCAATCTCTCCATGACTCTAGTACCCACGGCTACTTACTATTTAACGGAACGCTTGAGTTTCGTCAAGCTGCTGCAACCTGGTACGTGCAAAAATTT
>JANNFJ010000845.1:0-3638 GCA_031379725.1 Calothrix sp. OTE_75_metabat_31 | reverse complement strand
GGCGCCCAGGCGCTGCAACCACATCTCGCGCCACGCCGGGCCGACGAATTGCAGCGACTGCAAAAAATGAGCGATCGCAATAACGAAGCGATGCAAGATTTAGCGACAATTCTCGATTTACCCGATTTACCCCACCGTATCGAAGGTTACGATATTTCCCACATCCAAGGGTCAAATGCTGTAGCTTCCCAAGTGGTATTTGTAGACGGTTTACCAGCTAAACAGCACTATCGTCACTACAAAATCAAAAATCCTACTGTCACCAGCGGGCATTCCGATGACTTTGCGAGTATGGCAGAAGTTATTGGACGACGGTTTCGCAAATTTATCGAAGATCCAAATTTACAACGTCAGGGAAATCCCGATTTTCCGGACTTAGTGATGATAGATGGTGGTAAAGGACAACTTTCAGCGGTTGTTGCAGTATTGCAGGAAATCAACCTAATGGAGGATGTGCGGGTTGTCAGCTTGGCAAAAAAACGCGAAGAAATCTTTCAACCTGGGGAATCTAACCCAATCGAAACCAACGCAGAACAACCGGGAGTCCAGTTATTGCGACGATTGCGAGATGAAGCGCATCGATTTGCCGTGACTTTCCACCGTCAACAGCGCAGCGATAAACTCAAGCGATCGCGTTTAGATGAAATTCCCGGTTTGGGACATCATCGACAAAAACT
Organism: Calothrix sp. OTE_75_metabat_31; assembly: GCA_031379725.1. Lineage (GTDB taxonomy): Bacteria > Cyanobacteriota > Cyanobacteriia > Cyanobacteriales > Nostocaceae > JANNFJ01. The sequence goes on along the minus strand of JANNFJ010000845.1, from coordinate 2,961 downwards.
ACTTTTGGGTCATTTTCGTTCGGTCGATTATATCCGTCAAGCTACACCCGCACAGTTGGGTGAAGTTTCCGGAATTGGCCCGCGTTTAGCACAGGAAATCTACGATTATTTTCATCCAAGTTAAGGGTATAGGGTATGGGTAGTGCGAAAGCTTTCAACCAATAACCTTTGTACGGTTGGGTACATGAGGTTTGTTAGCTTGTCGTTACTATGCCAACTGATTTCTTAAATCTTTAGGCAACAGGATTGGAATGGGCGATCCGATGAATCCAGTTACATCACGAGTGACAATTGCATCTAATTTTATCGAAATAGCACAGGCAATCTGCACCGCGTCCTCAAAATCCTGTAAATTCAGCGTGATCGCCTGCTCCAATACCCCACGATCCACCGGACAAATGTCCATTAATGCTAACAATCGAGTCACGGCGGTCATGGCAGTTTCGTTACTCGACCGACCAAATAATGTACATCCGTAACCGTCGTAGCTGACATAAACCCGTCAATTTGCCCCAATTCAACCGTCGTTAGCAAAAATGCCGCATCCGCTACAAACGGCTCGCGTGCTAGCAAAGCATCGAGCAAAACATTAGTATCAAATAAAACTTTCATTACAAATACTTTTGCAGCAACCGTTCATCGAGCATTGCGTTTACTTCTTCATCCGTCGGTGGTAGTGCGTCTGTTTTCGCAATGCCGATTAAACTTGCGGCTAACCCCTGGGGTTTGAGCGCTGATTGGGGTTTTGGTTGGAGCGATCGCATTAGAGTATTGATTAACTGACAACGGTCTTCGTTAGATAATCTCAAAGCTTGATCTTCAAGTTCATGTAAAGTCATGGCAACTGTACTTAGTAGAGGGTATTAGACTAAATACCCATATTTCAAATTCTAGCGTGGAATTAGAAACACGGGATGCATTGTTAAAAGCCTATCTACAATTACATAAAATCCCTGAAGAATTATATGCGGCTTATGATAGAGCCGTAGATAATAACATCAAATAGTAGTCCTATAAGTCGATATGAATTTTTACGTTCCTAAATTTCAGAGGCTTCAATTTCATTTATTTTGAAGCGATCGGCTAAACCTTTGAGTGTCATATTTTGGGCGATCGCATCGTGGGGAATCAAAACATAAACCCAAGGTTTCCCACCATGATTTAGCGTATAGTTAGAAGCATTTTGACACCATTTAACTGCTGCTTCCTTTTTGGCAAGCACTTGAGGGTCGTCTATCTCATCTCGATTTTTGGGTTCAAGCATATAGATCGCTTCTTCTGTCGCTGCAACAAAATCGGGTTGATATTCTAGATGATCTCCATGCCATTTATAATAAAGCTCAAATTGTCCCCTTGCAGGCTTAAACCATTTAATTGCATCTCGTTCTAAAATTATAGATAACACCCTCTCGCCTTCGGATTGAAACTTCTGTTCTGGATAGAGGCATTTGGAGAAGCCTGTAAACAGGTATTTGGACATATTAGTTTTATCTGGTGGCGAATACCGATAATCGAGGCATGGGTTATTGGCGTTTGTGGTGTAGGCACTAGCTTTTAGTGTTGTAAAACCTTTACTGATTTTGACTTCGTAACCCGATGTCTCTTCCCAGAAATGTTTTTGCATTTGGCTATGGACAAAATTGGCGATTTCACGTTGGTAATAACGTAAAATATTGCCTGTATCATCCTCAGAGAATTGGGTAAGATAATAACTTATGACTTGACCAGCTAAATCGTAGAGTAAATCGGCGTGTTCGTCATAGGAAATGTCATCAAAGTTAACTAAACTTTTGACAATATAGTTTTCTAGCCGAAACTCTTGAAAGTTTACTTTTTTAATTTCTAGGGATGCAGAGTCATTAGTTGCCAGAGATTGAATATATAATTCTTCTTGGGATGGAACGGGATAATTTAAGCCTGTTATATCTAGGGCAAAAGACCTGAAACCAGATCGCACTTCCCCTTTAGGAATGACAATAATTCTGGGAATGTCAATGGTTTGCTTAATTACTAAATTAGTTGTCTTAGTGACGATAGCTTCAATATTTGGTCGTGGAGTTATGCCTTCGATTTCGAGTTGTTCAGGCTGATATTCTCTAGTCACTGCTTCACGCACTATTGCTTGAATTTTTGCTGATGAGAGGTATGCTGTGGTTGGTACTTCTTCGGGGTGATTCTCAAGCTTCTGAATTTCTTGGTAAGTAAGCTGTGCGATTTTTTGTTCTACTGTGGATTCAAACATAGGTGGTTGAATATCTTTTATTTCTGTTTCGGGCAAGTTGATAGTTTGTTCAGTAGTAATTCCTAAATTTTGAGCTAGTTTCGACTGTGAAACTACATTTTTTGTTCTTTGCTGTAAATTTTCAGGTGTGAGAATAATTTGTTGTAATCTAATTTGTGATTCTGGACGTTTCGCCTCTTCGACAATTTCTTGAAATTTGTCATGAGCAACAATGTTAAGACGATCTACAATTTTTACACCTGTGCGCTTACCATAGGGTAAACGTAATCCCCGTCCAATTGATTGTTCGATTAAGATTTTAGAATTTGCAGCTCTTAAAGGTACAATAGTATAGAGATTGGTAACATCCCAGCCTTCTTTGAGCATATTCACATGAATAACTATCTCAGTTGTTTCATCTGGATGTTCTACTTTGAGCAGTCGTTCCACCATTTCATCTTCTTGAGCGCCTGTTTTACTGGAATCAACTTGAATAACTTTATCTTTGTAATACCCTTGTGAAAATTCATCAGATTTAATTAATTCTAAAAGTTGTGTGGCATGGGTAGTGTCACGGGCAATGACAAGCATAAATGGCTTGACAATTGGTTTTTCAGCTTGGAGGCTATAGGTTTCTAATTCAGCTTTAATATTTTCGTGCAGATAGATTCCGTCTTCTAGCTTCATTCGCTCGATTGCTTCTGGTGTCAATGAGACAGGATTAAAGTCTTTGCGGGTGA
>JANNFJ010000840.1:0-6697 GCA_031379725.1 Calothrix sp. OTE_75_metabat_31 | reverse complement strand
AAAAATCAAATATGAGTCCTATATATGGCTTAGTGTTTAGTGTTTGCTTGCTGTTGATAGCTAGTCCTGGTTGGTGCGAAAAGCCATCCTCCAATGCCCAAGATTTGGATTTGAGTCAGGAAGTTATTAAAAATAGTCCCGTTTTGCGAAAATGGTTTAAGCGCATTCCCAATGTCCTAGAGGATATTAAAAATGACCCCAGTTTTCGCACCCGTTTGCGGTTTGGTTATTCGCAGTTTCCATCAACGGGACAAGCAGCAGGGATAAATATTGGTGTAGCTGATGTGTTTATTGGTGGCAACGGTACTATTAGTGGCAATTATGAAACAGCTTTTAATGGAAAGCGCCAAGCATACGGTGCGGATTTAAACTATTATTTGCGTCCGTTGGGTAGTTATGTCAATATTGCCCCTGTAGTCGGTTATCGGCACTTGGAAACAGACCGCTACAGCACTGATGGGGTCAATTTGGGCGCAAAGATATTATTGGTTTTATCCCGTGGTGGTGGTGCGGATATGTCTTTAACTCAAAGTTGGGTCGCACCTGGTTCGAGTGAGGAGGTCGGTTTGACGAAGTTTTCTGTGGGTTATGCAGTGACTCGTAATTTACGGCTATCGACGGATATTCAAAAGCAAAATGCACGACTGGGTAAAGATAGTCGTGTGGGTGTTGTTTTTGAGTGGATGATTCCACAGGATTAATTATTGCGTAGGATAGGCGTCTCGCCTGTCTTAGCTGACTCCAAGTCAGGCAGGATGCCTTAACCTACGTTTATGTCTGTCAGGCAGGATGCCTAACCTACGTTTATGTCAGGCAGGATGCCTAACCTACGTTTTACAAACAAGACTTTAAATATTTTGTCGCATTTAGCCTGACAAGGAGCATGTTTTCAGGTTAAATGTTCAGAAGATATACGCTATTATCAGATGCCTGGTATTTTCTGTGACACAACAACAAGATAAACCTTCTCGTTCCTTGGTCGGGATAGCTGGGATTATTGCAGCTGCCACCTTTATAAGTAAAATTTTTGGTTTAGTGCGGCAACAAGTCATTACTGCCGCATTTGGTTTAGGCCCTGCGGCTGATGCTTTTAGCTATGCTTATACAATTCCTGGTTTCTTATTAATTTTACTCGGCGGAATTAACGGACCATTTTACAGTGCGGTTGTCAGCGTTCTTGCTAAACGCAAAAAGGAAGAAGCAGCACCTGTGGTAGAGACAATTACGACATTAGTCGGTGGAGTTTTGTTGATTGTCTCGATTTTGGTGATAATTCTCGCACCGACGCTAATTGATGTATTTTCACCGGGGTTAAAAGTACCGGGGAAAGAGGCAGTACGACTGATTGCCATTGACCAGCTACAAATTATGGCACCCATTGCAGTCCTGGCTGGGATGATTGGGATTGGTTTTGGAGTTCTCAATGCTGCCAATCAATTCTGGTTGCCATCAATTAGCCCTTTACTATCTAGTGTTACCGTTATTATTGGTTTGGGAATTTTATATCTAGTTATAGGCAATCAAATTACTAGTACTGAGTTTAGTAATGTCCTATTAGGTGGCAGAGTTTTAGCGGGAAGTGTTTTAGCTGGGGCAATTTTACAATGGTTTGTGCAGTTGGGGGCACAAGCGAGAGTGGGTATGGGGAAATTGCGCTTGCGGTTTGATTTCCAAGAACCTGGGGTGCAGGATATCCTCAAAATTATGCTGCCGGCAACATTTTCTTCGGGGATGCTACAAATTAACCTTTACACGGATTTATTTTTTGCATCTTGGATTCCTACAATTGGAGTTGCTGCGGCTTTAGCGAATGCAGGATTGCTAGTACAAACTCCATTGGGAATTATTTCTCAAACTATTTTAGTGCCTTTGTTGCCGTTGTTCTCGCGTTTAACTGACCCGAATGATTGGGGTGAGTTAAAGTTACGGATTCGGCAAGGGTTGATTTTGTCGGCTTTTACAATGTTGCCTTTGGGTGCGTTGATGATATCGCTGGCAATGCCAATTGTAAAGGTAGTTTACGAACGCGGTGCATTTAAAGGTGCTGATTCGCAGTTGGTAGCATCGCTGTTGATTGCCAACGGTATTGGGATGTTCGTTTATTTAAGCCGGGACGTGCTGGTGCGCGTATTTTATGCCTTGGGTGATGGGAATACACCATTCCGTATCAGTATGATTAATATTTTTATGAATGCTATATTGGATTATTTCTTGATTAAACCATTTGGCGCTCCTGGTTTGGTGTTGGCAACGGTAGGTGTTAATTGTGGGTCGGTAATAATGTTACTGTTTATGCTCAATCGTCGATTAGGTGGGTTGCCTCTGATTGAGTGGAGTTTGCCCGTTTTGGGGTTGGGTGCAGCGAGTGTGGCTGGTGGGATTACTAGCTATGCGACGTTACAAATTATGCAGCAATATTTGAATGGTCAGGAGAACTTAATCATTTTGCTCTTGGAATTAGCTGCATCGAGTTTAATTGGGTTGGGAGTATTTAGTGCGATCGCATCAATTATGAAGCTTCCCGAAGTTGATATGTTTACTTCACGTTTGCGGCAGCGATTTTTGAAAAAGTAACCCTGTCATAAGGATTTTCTGATTATTCCAGGGTATTGTCAGGGCACGATGTATCAGGGCACGATGTATCGTGCCCCTACGGTTAATTCGTTAAAAATATTGGCTTGTTTGCATAATACATAATAGAAGTTAAGCGATATAGCAAAACCCGAAATAAGTCATATTTATGGACTTTGAACCGCAAAATACTATCCCAACTGCAACGGAAAATGTCGAATTTGCTGAACCTAAACCCCGCAAACCATTAGAATTACTGCGAGATACCGAAGCATTGCTGCGTCGTCCAACAGTTAATGCTCTTACCTCCATAGCGCCAATTTTACCATCGAAGATTAACAAGGGTTTGTTAGCTGCTTCGGCTGTAGCAGATGACACTTTAAATGAGCTTGCCGAAATCGACATTGACCAGATTAGTGACTGGGAACTGCGTCCTGTGAGGATTCGTGTTGGTTTAGTTTTTGTCGGGTTTGGGGCATTAATGCTACTTTTGCTATTGCTCTACTTAAGTACTTTGCATCCCGAACTTAGTGCAATTGAGCAAATTGGAAGATACTGGTATCAATATATTTGGTTTGTCAATTTGGGTGTTGCGGGAATGTTTATTTTGGGACGTGAAGCAATGCGTCCGGTGCAACAAAAGCCGAGGAAAAAGAAAAGAAAAAATCCTTACAGATAAAATGAAATTATGAAATTAGATATAGTTTTAATTGGCCCGATTGGTGCGGGTAAATCAACGGTGGCTGAACTTCTTGCTAGTAGGTTAAGTCTTCCACAGTGTTCAATGGATGAATTACGCTATAAATACTATCAAGAAATCGGCTACGATGAGGAATTGGTTAAAAAAAAGCGGGAAACAGGGATTTGGGAACTGCAAAAATATTGGAAACCTTTTGAAATACATGCAGTTGAGAGACTTTTGTCAGAACATAGTCAATGTGTGATTGATTTTGGTGCAGGTCATTCGGTATACGAAGATGCTACCCTTTTTCAACGTGTTCAGGAAGCTTTAACACCGTATCCAAATGTTTTTCTTTTGCTTCCTTCACCTAATTTGGATGAATCAGTACAAATTCTTGATGAACGAAATCAATTTGAAGTGTCGGAACTACGAAGTTTAAATGAACACTTTATTCGACATACCTCGAATTATAAATTAGCAAAATTTATTGTATATACGAAAGATAAAACACCTGAAGAAACTTGTGAAGAAATTCTTGTATTGAAGGTGTAGAAATAGTGAAGGATAATCCAAATGCTACAATGTCCAATCCACAATTGCTAACCCCGGTACTTGAGCAAAGTCCCGATAATTGCGGGTAACAACTGTGGCATTAAGCGACAATGCAATGCCCGCAATTCGCATATCTTTTTGTAAACGATTTTTTCGTAATGGTGGATTCTCTTTTAACAATTGCTTTAAGCAAGTGTCAGCTTTTGGAGTAAAGTCCAGAATCTCAACCGTTTGAAGATATTTCGCAGTTGTCCAAAGTTTTGAATAGAGTGCAGGTAGATTATGCACTAATAATGGATCGTTAATTCTGCCAACCCAACCATTAAAAAGCTCTTGAACCGTAACCACTGTAATTGCAATTTGATGCAATGCAGTATTTGCAGTCACTTGGGGATGATTGTAGAGAATCAATGATACATGGTCGGTATCCAAAATATACTGACACATCCAAGCAACCTCTACAAGTAGTATGAGGGGTCAACTTCTGAGTCATCATTACTAGTTCGTTCGGCACTCATTGCGTCCATGATTTCCTTAAAATCAGAATCGTCTTTAAAAACCCCTGCAAATTGCATCCAGGTTGGTTCGTTTACTTGAAGTGGTACATCCCACGAAATTGCTTCTATATGTTTGAGTCGTTCTAAAAATGCAGTTTTAATTTGCATAATAGCTTCTTCTCGTGTTTCTGCTTCGACTCGACAATCGGGAAACTCGAAGACAGACGCTGCAAAATTGCCTGATGTAAGTCTTTCTACTAGAAGTTTTACTTTCAGGTTAGTTAATAAATCGGATTGCGCTACATTTAGGTTTATTACCATTTTTTAGGCTTACTTTTGAGGGTTTGTCTGATTGTACCGCAGGTAAAGGGGCGGGGAGACCCCGCCCCTACCCCACCACTTTTAAAAGGGTACATTCCCAAACTAATCGTGGTTGAGCATAACAAAGTAAATTTTTACGGGTTTGCTCAAGTTGCTTGATAATATCCGCTTGACGTTGCTGTTGCCAGTAAGATTGTTCGAGGTAGTCAACTAACCATAATTGTGCTTCTGTATCTAACTCCTTATCGATTCTTCTCGCTAATTCCAAAGCTTGACGTTGGTTTGCGGGTTTCTTCGTGACAGCTTGCAATAACTCGACAGGCATTTTTTGCATTTGTGCGTGAGATGCGATCGCTTCCCCCGGACTCCCCGCTGCAATATTCATTACTTCTGGATGTTGCAATATTTCAGCATGTCCAGTTTTATTTAATACTTCGGTCATTGCTGTGGTATCCAATCGATAAAAGGGGATACGCTGACACCGCGATATTAAAGTCGGTAAAATCGAATCTAACGAAGGTGCAATTAAAATTAAAGTTGCTCGTCCGGGTTCTTCTAAAGTTTTAAGTAAAGCATTTGCAGCAGCTTCTGCCATCGTTTCAGCTTGTTCAAGTACTACTACACTTCGAGGTGCGAGCATTGCTGGACGACTTAAAAAATCAGTAATTTCACGTATCTGTTCGAGACGAATTACAGGTGGGGCTTTGCGTTTGAGTCCTTTTTCTGCGGCTTCTTGAGGTGTCAAACGTTGTCCTTGATGCTGGTATGTTGGCTGCACCCAGAGTAAATCGGGATGATTGCCTTGCCGTAAGCGGTTTTGCGCTGATGCATCACTCGAAAACAAGAGTTCGATAAAGCACTTTGCTGCTAAACCACGTCCAATTCCATCGGGGCCAACGAATAAGTATGCGGGTGGAATTCGATTTTTATTGACAGCTTGCAAGAGTAATTCTACTGCTTGTGGTTGTCCAATTAGAGGTGCAAAAAAGTCAGACATTGAAGAAGAGAGTAGGGAGTGGGAAGAAGAGGGAGACGGGGGGGAATGATTAAGAGTTGGGAGTTAAGAATAAAAGAACTATCCTACTTCTTCTCTTTCCCCCCTACTACCCACTCCCTCAAAATTTCTCGAATTTGTGTTTGTATGGATTCTTTATCGAAGCTAGCATCGATTCTCACAATCCTTTGCGGATGTGATAAAGCTAATTTTGTGTAACCTTGTTGAACTCGATGGTGAAAGTCGATTTTTTCTTGTTCGATGCGGTCAGCAGTTTCTTTGGTGCGGTGTTTGCGATTCATACCTACTTCCACATCCAAATCTAACCACAGTACTAAGTCAGCTTCTAGTCCTTGGGTTGCAATATCATTCAACAGGTTAATCAAATTTATGTCCAAACCGCGACCGTAACCTTGATAAGCTATAGTTGAGTAGATAAAGCGATCGCACAATACAAATTTTCCACTCGTTAAGTTGGGTTTGATTTTTTGCTCAACATGTTGGGCACGGTCAGCAGCGTATAGTAGTAACTCAGTTCGATCGGCAATTGAATTTTTAGCAGATTCGAGTAGTAACCTTCGCAAATCAACCCCTAACTCGGTTCCTCCCGGTTCTCGTGTAATGATTACTTCAATACCTAAAGAAATTAACCATTCCCCGGTTAGCTGTATTTGGGTAGTTTTACCGCACCCCTCCACCCCTTCAAATACTATCAATTTGCCATTCATGTTGTTCTATTTGTTACATCTAATGTTGTGCCGTAGGATAGGCATCCTGCCTGTCCGATTATGGATTTAGCGCAGGCAGGATGCCTACGTTCCATGAAAATATTGGATAATCGAAAATTATATATATTTCATTCAAAATTTACTAATTTAAGTTGAAAGTTTTCATCAAAATCGGCAAGTACGGGATAACTGATTGATGGTGTTTGTTCAATCGTCACTAACCTGTCCTTATATTCTTCCAAATATCCTTTTCTTCGGTCATCATCGATTTGGCTAACACCAAAACTAATAAAAGGTGGCAAAACATCAAAACCAACGAAGCGAAGAATACCGTGATTGATTGGATAAAGAA
>JANNFJ010000831.1:0-2126 GCA_031379725.1 Calothrix sp. OTE_75_metabat_31 | reverse complement strand
GGATGAAAAATCGAGTGGGGGCAAACCTAATGCAAACCTAATATATATAGGTTCGCAGCAGATTTATTGTATTGAGGCGTGAATTGGAGGGAAATTGGATCTAGGATGGTTCTAGTAAGCGCAAAGATAGAATTTAAACGCCACGTTCCCAAGGAACCACCAAGGGCACAGGGCATAATTAATTTACAAGGTTAAAAACTATGGAACTGACAATTGACAACGTTGAAAAAGTACTAGACGAAATGCGTCCTTACTTGATGTCGGACGGTGGTAATGTGGAAGTCGTAGAACTTGACGGTCCGATTGTCAAACTCCGGTTGCAAGGTGCTTGTGGAAGCTGTCCTAGTTCCACAATGACATTGCGTATGGGTTTAGAACGTCGCCTGCGGGAGATGATTCCTGAAATCGCCGAAGTCGAACAAGTATTTTAGTAGGGGCGCTCTTCTCCCCGCCCGTTATTGAGTAGGGGTAAAGGGTAAAGGTAAAGGGTAAAGGTAAAGATTATTTTCTATACTTCCTTTACACCTCAACTCCCCTACTCCCCACTTCCCACTCCCTACTCCCTCAGTTATGTCTCATCCCCTTTACGTCGCTTTTATCTGGCATCAACATCAACCGCTGTACAAATCTCCTGGCAGCGGTATTTCGTTTAATGGTGGTACGCAACAATACCGCTTACCGTGGGTACGGTTGCACGGTACTAAAGACTATTTGGACTTGATCCTCATTTTAGAAAAGTATCCAAAATTACACCAGACGGTGAACTTAGTGCCGTCATTAATATTGCAACTCGAAGATTATATTGCTGGAACTGCGTTTGACCCTTATCTCGAAGCTAGTTTGACAGCAACCGATAAGTTGAGTCGTCAACAGCACGAATTTATTATTGAGCATTTTTTTGATGCCAATCATCATACATTGATTGACCCCCATCCTCGCTACGCTCAGTTATACTACCAACGACAGGAAAACGGACAAAGTTGGTGTTTAGAAAATTGGCAGCACGAAGATTATGGTGATTTGCTAGCTTGGCATAACTTAGCTTGGATTGACCCGTTATTTTGGGACGACCCACAAATTGCGGCTTGGTTAGAACAGGGGAAAAATTTTAGTTTAAGCGATCGCCAACGTATCTACTCAAAGCAGCGGGAAATTCTGGGTCGCATTATTCCCCAACACCGAAAAATGCAGTCATCCGGGCAGTTGGAAGTAACAACTACACCCTATACACACCCAATTCTACCTTTACTGGCAGATACCAACTCCGGACGGGTGGCAGTGCCCAATATGACATTACCCCAAGCCAGGTTTCAATGGGCGGAAGATATTCCCCGGCATTTACGGAAAGCTTGGGATATATACACAGATAGATTCGGTCAGGAACCGCGAGGACTTTGGCCCTCAGAGCAATCTGTTAGCCCGGAAGTACTACCGTATATTAGTCAACAAGGCTTTAAGTGGATTTGCTCGGATGAAGCCGTGCTAGGTTCAACGCTGAAACGGTTTTTTGAACGGGATGGGGCTGGAAATGTCTTAGAACCAGAATTACTATACAAACCTTACCGCTTAGAAACCCCAAGCGGAGATTTAGCAATAGTATTCCGCGACCATCGGTTATCAGACTTGATTGGTTTTACCTATGGGTCGATGCCACCCAAACAAGCAGCAGCGGATTTAGTCGGACACTTGGATGCGATCGCTAAAAAACAGCGGCAACGACAACCCGAACAACCCTGGTTAGTAACAATAGCCCTTGATGGGGAAAATTGCTGGGAATATTACCAGCAAGACGGTAAACCCTTCCTGGAAACACTCTACCAAAGCCTTAGTAACGAACCGCACCTGCAACTCGTGACCGTCGCCGAATTTATCGAAAAATTCCCCCCTACAGCCACAATCCCCAGTCAGCAACTTCATAGCGGTTCGTGGGTTGATGGCAGTTTCACCACTTGGATTGGTGACCCTGTGAAAAACAAAGCTTGGGATTACCTGACACAAGCACGGCAAGTTCTGGCAAGTCACCCCGAAGCTACTGAAGAAAATAACCCCGCAGCTTGGGAAGCACTGTATGCAGCAGAAGGTTCCGACTGGTTTTGGTGGTTTGGTGAAGGACATTCCTCGAACCA
>JANNFJ010000815.1:0-2691 GCA_031379725.1 Calothrix sp. OTE_75_metabat_31 | reverse complement strand
CTGCTTTCAGCAGGCTTTGTTTCGATTAGCCCCAGGCTTCAAGCCCTTGTCGTTACCAACATATCTTAAACTGAGCTTAGGGTGTATTAGAGTCAGAATATGAAGTTGGAAAATTTCACAGACCTCCAGTCTTGGGCAGTTGAGCAATGGGAAGATGCCGAGTTGGGAGATAGTCGTCGTACAGACCGAGCGATCGCAGTCGGTGCAGCTTTTGTCTAATAACCCATCACAAAGTTTGCCTTCAATGATGGAAGGATGGAATGAAACAAGGGCTGCATATCGATTATTTGCAGCTATATGATGTTACGCATAATCAGTTAATCAAACCGCACATAACAAAAACTAAAGCTTTAGTCCAAAATACTCAAGCAAAGGTGGTTTTATTTATTCAAGATACGACGGAGCTTGACTACACACACTGTAAAAAGGTTGAAGGATTAGGGCATATTGGCGATGGCAAAGGTAGAGGTATTATGTTACACAATTGTTTAGCAGTAATACCAACGCCGGGGAATCCAGAAATTCTAGGTTTAGCAGGACAAATACCCTGGTTGCGTGATGATATTCATCAGAGCATAGGAATAAAAGATGTATCAAAAAAACTATTGCGAAATCAAAGTGAAGGCGAAATTTGGTCTGAGATAGTTGAATCAATCGGATTAGCACCAACTGCTGGAAATAATTCGATGTGGGTAAGTGTTGGAGATCGAGGCAGTGATATTTTTTCCTACATTAGACGTGTTAAAGCTTTAAATTGGCACTGTCTACTAAGAGTGACTCAAAATCGGGTAATTACCAAACCAGACGGAACAAAGGGATATCTTAAAACCTTTGCTCGTGATTTACAGCCATTAGCACAAAAAACGATTGTTTTGCGCGATGCCCTTGGCAACCATCTTCGATGGTATCGCAATGGAGAACCGAAGCGCGAAGTCGATTTATCAATCGCTTGGTCGAAAATTTCGATTCAGCCACCAGCAGCTGGCAGTGAGCGAAAACAACAACAAATTAATGGTTGGTGTATACGGGTGTGGGAGCCAGATGGTGATTTGGAATGGATTTTGTTTACAACCGTGCCCATAGAGGACACGGACTCTGCCTTAATGCAAATTGACTGGTATACTTGTCGCTGGCTAATCGAGGAATACCATAAGTGTTTAAAAACAGGCTGTGCTATCGAAAAGCGTCAATTGGAATCGGCTGATTCCCTTGTGACATTATTAGGCTTTTTCGCTATTGTAGCCGTGCGGTTATTACAGTTACGTAATATTAGTCGTACCGCTCCCGATTTGCCCGTCAAGGGTATTGTCCCTGCAATAATGTTAAATATCTTGGTTTCTCGTCTGAATTTGCCATCATCAAATTTAACTATGGGTGAGTTTTGGAAATGTGTTGCTCGTTTGGGTGGTTTTCTTGGGCGTAAAAGCGATGGCTTTCCTGGGTGGCAAACTTTGTGGCGCGGATGGAACCGATTAATGGATATGTGCTGGGCTGTCGATTTTACAGCCCAATCTCTTGAAAAATGTTGGTAATGACAAGGGCTTCAAGCCTGGGGCGGTCTTTCCCGCCAGCGGTATCCTCCAAGAAGTCGGGAATCTAGTGACCCCTTAAAATTAATGAAAAAATAAATTACGATGCGGCTACGTATGATAGTTAAGAAGCTATGACATCGACAGTGGGAGTTTTTCTAACGAAATCAAGCCATTGTCTTCAAAATCTATCTCTAGATGATATCCTTCCATCATTTTAGTTCCTAGTAAAGGTTTATAACCAGAAGCTAAGATAAGGACTACTTTTTCGATATCATCCCAAACAACATTTGCTAAATATATAGCTGATAAAGCTTCGCTACCGTCAGCTAACCTTATAGATGTACTGGAATATAAACGAAGATTCATTGCACTGACTGCTTGAACTGGTAAGGTAAGATAGCCGTTAAATCCAGTATCGATGACAAAATCCAGGGAAAAATCTGGCTGTCCAGGTAAACGAAAAATTACCGGAGCTATTGCCCTACCATCAATTAATCTACCGTAAATCATTCAACTGTACGGTTCATAGGAGCATGACCAAAACTAAACGCAACATCATAACCAATTCGCATGGTAAATAATCTAGCGTTGGGATTCTTTTGCTTCAAACTTAATGCTGATTCTACACCACTTTTATCAATTCCATATTCGCCAGTTTCAGCATCAATCACAATCATCTTACCAATATTATCGCCATGCTCAACCTCTGAGCGAATCCCCTGCTCGTAAAGCTTTTTGGCTCTTTGGGCGACTTCTTCTACAGTCCAAAAAATAGCCTGCATAATTACACCTACTTTTACCCTAGCGTTTTCTCTATTCTCAATTATAGGGGCAAATTGAGGGCAACAATCTTAGAAAAAGGATTGAATCAATAAGATGCGAGTTTCCAATCAACTTGTTTTCCCAATTAGGAAGAACTGTACATCAGTAAAATAGTGTTACTGGAACCACTTGATGGCAGTTACTGCCATCAAGTGGTTCCAGATAGAGGACAAAGTATACAAATGTATAAAAAACATATTAATCCTATACATTAATTCTATAAAATAGCGGTTTTTTGGCGATAAACACGTAAGTCATAATCAAAAAAGTAACAATATTAACATTGCTTTTGCCGTGTGAAATACTGTATTTTTTTTACTTGCACGCTCATAATTTT
>JANNFJ010000784.1:0-4026 GCA_031379725.1 Calothrix sp. OTE_75_metabat_31 | reverse complement strand
ACACCCGCCCTGCCCCACCCCAGGCTCCTCCGCCCTGCCCCACCCCATGCTCCTCCGCCCTGCCCCACCCCATGCTCCTCCGCCCTGCCCCCCCATACTCCTCCACCCTGCCCCACCTCCCTCTCCCCCCTTCTTTCTCATGCTTACTGCTTTAATTTTGATTCCTTTATTAGGTGCTGCGGTGATTGGGTTCTTGCCTTGGAGCATGAGTCCTCTGTTTTCACGTCGAATAGCTTTGATTTTTTCTGGTATTGCATTTGTCTGGACAGTTGTCTTAGCAATTTTATTTAATCCGAGCAATGTGACACAGCAATTTAGCGAATTTTTACCTTGGATTGAAACGTTAGGTTTAAACTATAATCTGGGGATAGATGGTTTATCGTTACCGTTGCTGCTGCTGAATGCGCTTTTAACTTGCGTTGCCATTTATAGCACTGATGAATCAATAATTCGTCCGCGATTTTATTATTCGTTACTGTTACTGCTCAATGTGGGAGTTACAGGAGCATTTTTAGCACAGGATTTATTACTATTTTTCCTCTTTTACGAACTTGAATTAATTCCTCTATATTTATTGATTGCAATTTGGGGAGGAGAACGTCGGGGTTACGCAGCAACAAAATTCCTCATTTATACTGCAGTTTCAGGCATTTTAATATTAGCTAGTTTTCTGGGTATGGTATGGCTCAGTGGAGCTTCAAACTTTGCGATCGCAGGCTTAAATACAACTGCGCTACCAATGGGAACACAAATTTTATTACTACTGGGAATCTTAATTGGCTTTGGCATCAAAATCCCCTTAGTACCTTTTCATACTTGGCTGCCCGATGCTCATGTCGAAGCCTCAACACCTATATCGGTGTTACTCGCAGGAGTATTATTAAAGCTGGGAACTTACGGTTTATTGCGGTTTGGCATGAACTTATTACCCGAAGCTTGGGGTTATGTTGCACCTTGGCTGGCAATATGGGCAGTAATTAGCGTCCTGTATGGTTCCTCCTGCGCGATCGCTCAAACCGATATGAAAAAAATGGTAGCTTACAGTTCTATTGGACACATGGGTTATGTGCTACTCGCAGCCGCAGCCGCGACACCATTAAGCGTATTAGGGGCTGTATTGCAGATGGTAAGCCACGGTTTGATATCAGGGCTGCTATTTTTGCTGGTTGGGGTTGTGTATAAAAAAACTGGCAGCCGCGATTTAGATGTCGTGCGAGGACTGTTCAACCCCGAACGAGGAATGCCTGTAATTGGTAGCTTGATGGTAGTGGGAGTAATGGCAAGTGCGGGTATACCAGGGATGCTGGGATTTATATCTGAATTTATCGTCTTTCGCGGTAGTTTCGCCGTTTTTCCAGTCCAAACGCTGGTATCAATGATTGGTACAGGCTTAACAGCAGTTTACTTCCTAATTTTAATGAATCGTGCCTTTTTTGGTCGATTATCGGCACAAGTCATGAATTTACCAAGAGTTTATTGGAGCGATCGCATTCCGGCTTTATTATTAGCTATATTAATTGTAATTTACGGCATCCAACCCGGTTGGTTAATGCGTTGGACAGAACCAACCGTCACCGCAATGGTAAATACACAGAATGTTGTCGCAATTTCAAAGAATTAGGGAAAAGAGGCAATAGGGGAAAGGGGAAAGCAAAATTCTTAATCCCTAACTCCCAACTCCTCACTCCCAACTCCTCACTCCTAACTCCTCACTCCGCTCCTCCCCTCCTTAATTATGGTAACTACTACAAAGAAACTTAATAATTACCCTTTAGCAGAATACATTCAAAGGCTGCAAACAGGAGAGAGTTTACTACCAGATACACCCGAAAATGTTCTGGAAGTAGTTGGCATTCTCAAAAGCTACGGTGTAGTTTTAGAAGCCTATCATAGAAACTTAACTTATATTTCCGAGAATCAATTTTTGGTTTTTTTCCCCTTCTTTAAATACTTCAACGGCGACGTTTCCAGAAAGAAGTTACTCCAGCATTGGTGGCACGACCGAATTAATTTTGAATATGCCGAATATTGTATGAAAGCAATGATGTGGCATGGTGGAGGGGGACTAGATGATTATTTAGATACACCACAATTTCAAGAATGTGCTAAAGCCGTTATTAAAGCTAAATTTCAGAATCATCCTTTAGTTTTGGGAGTTAATGAATTATTCCCAGATTTCTTAATTGAACTATTGCGCGTCTCCTGTTATTACAGTGCTTTGGGACAATTTTGGCGGGTTATGGCTGATATCTTTCTGGGCTTATCTGACCTCTACGACCAAGGTAAAATTACCTCGATACCCGAAGTTGTAGAATACATTAAAAACGGGTTAGTAGCTAATGCGAGTAATCCGATTACATATGCCGTCAAAATCAAAGACAAAGTTTATCAAATTATTCCCCAATCGCTTGGTTTAACTTTCTTGGGAGATACCGCAGTCCCTTACGTCGAAGCAATTTTCTTTCGAGGTACACCTTTCCCAGGAACTGTTTCTTACAATGCCCAAGCTTATCAAGTTCCACCCGACCAAGCTCGGTTTCAATATGGGGCATTATACGCTGACCCGTTACCAACTGGTGGTGCAGGAATTCCCCCAACTTTATTAATGCAAGATATGCGGCATTATTTACCCGAATATTTGCATGAAATTTACCGCAAAAGTCAACGAGGAGAAGATGATTTGCGGGTACAAATTTGTATTAGTTTCCAAAAATCGATGTTTTGCGTAACTTCAGCAACGATTTTGGGAATGATGCCTTATCCAGCAAGTAGCAATGAGCAAAGCGAACAAAAAGCCAATGAAGTTTACTTCAAAAAATGGCTCGATAGGTTACAAAATTCCCGCTTACTTGAAGTTAATAAGTAGAATAGCTTAATTCTGCGAAGGTTTTACTAATAGCAAACGCCAGAATCGATGTAGAAACGTTAACTGGTGCGGTCTAGCTTTTTTCTTCCTGCCATATAGCTGTAAAAGTCGTTGGCATTTTTATGGTAGCTAAGTCAAAGGTAAGTGTTAACGAGTTACGAGAAACAGCACCCTAAGTCTAGGGTGTAGAATGTGGGATTTAATTAACACCTTAATTAAGAATTGTTTATTTTTTCTGTTAAGTTTGCGGGATTATACTATAAGCATTGAATTTATTTATAAAAATCTCATTCCAAGATTTTAGAAGCAAAATGAATTCAATCGATAAATTGCGGCGTGGATGTCTTCGTGTTTTGTTGGTTATTGGTGTTGTAGTGGTCGCTGCAATTGGAGCCAGCAGGTTTCCCCTTTTCCGTCCTAGTTTGTACTCTACGGAAATCAGCCCCGATGGTCGGTTTAAAATGGAAGTCTGGCTAGAAACGTCGCTAAACCCAATGTTTATACTTTCGCTGGGAGACGAGCGGTATAAATCGGGAACGGTATATGTGTCTGCTTTATCTGGCATGAAGATAAATTCAATGAAATTTGACACGCTCATGGATAGGAATTTTAGCTGGGGGAATTTACCCAAAAGTAACGACCCCAATATTCAGTTATTTAATGCAGCAATGGAAGGAAATATTTCCGAATTTAATAAGTTATTACCTAAAGCCAATATCCAATTTCGTACATCCCATAATCGAACTTTTATTCATGCCGCAGTTATGGGCGATAATTTGCAAATATTAGAACAATTACTTCAGAAAAAGATCGATGCCAGCGCTAAAGATAAGGATAGTATTACACCTTTGGAAATAGCGGCAGAGCGAAACTCAGTTGAAACAGTCAAACTATTATTAAAATATGGTGCTGATATTAATATTACCAGAGAAATTAAAGGGCAAAAACTTTCCGATGGTAGTCAAGAAAAGTGGCAGAAAACTCCTTTAATAGCTGCCTTTAGTGGGGGTAATACTGAGTTAATAGAGTTGTTGATAGCTAAGGGAGCCGATGTAAATACGGGTGGTGTATATCAAATGACCCCTTTGCAAATGGCTACAGGACGATACGGCTATTTTAAAATAGTTGGTCTTCTCACCATCAAAGGTGCCGATATTAAC
>JANNFJ010000783.1:0-2279 GCA_031379725.1 Calothrix sp. OTE_75_metabat_31 | reverse complement strand
ACGTAGCGAATCGACATCAAAATGGTTACGGCACTTGACAAAGCGACAATACCGCGAAACACAATACTGAGGTCGTCACCATTAAATGAACCGGTAAACCCGATGGGATTGGCATTATCCCATTCAAACACGAGGGCAACTATCGAACTAAGTAGACCTGCGATCGCTAGATATCCAATCCAGCGTGCTGAGGAACGCCCCAAAACCAAGTCAACTATTAAAACCCCCATTAGGGTAATTATGACAATACCCTCTGGCAATATGGTTCCAGCATTCAGCTGGGATGCAAGGTTAGCAAAATCCATGAGTTGTATTAGGTTTTGGCTATGAAACATTAAGAAACTAACTGTGTTAATTCTATTGTTTTTTTGCTAATCTGCATTAATATAATTGACAATCTGCGAATATTAGCATTAATTTTATTTATGATTAAGCATCATAATTTTTTATAATTATTATTTTAACGTTTTATATCATGAATTTTAAGCTTGTCGTCTGACTTAAAATCCAAGTTTATTGAAGTAACGCGGATTTTAGTGACTTTTTTGACTTTCTAAATGCCCAAATCTATGGATAACTAATCATATAAATAAACAGATAAATCAGCTACTTTCTTCTTCGCCCGAAAAGTCGAAGATAGCGAATAGTAGATAATTTACCTGTCAATTTAGTATTAAATTCCGCTTCGCAAATACTTAGCTATATCTTTTTTCAAGAATATTTTAATTCTTTGCTAGCTCAAAATTTTTCCAGTTTAGTAGCGCCTTGAGTAACCATCCCCACCACCACCATTTCCACCTTTGTTCCAGTTCCCACCACCGGAACGACCGCTTTTTTCTTCTTTGGGTCTTGCTTTATTAACTTTCATTGCGCGACCCATCCATTCAGCACCATCGAGTGCTTCAATTGCAGCAGTTTCAGCGGTTTCGCTTTCCATTTCAACGAAAGCAAAACCCCGCAAGCGACCTGTTTCGCGGTCAGTGGGCAATTGCACCCGCGTGACGGCACCGTACTCAGCAAATACCTTAGTGAGGTCGTCTTCTGTGACGCTGTAGGACAAATTACCTACGTAGATTGACATGAAATCAAACTCTCCAGAATCCAAATATGCAACAGATGTTCGTCCGCAGAGTAGCTTGAAATTTGGTGTAAAAACAAGCACCATACTGCCGATCTACTTTTTCTAACTTTATCGTAGCACAACTTCATCTGCTGGCTATAAGGCAATTTCCTGTCTGATTTTCAATTTTCAATAATGTATAAGATAATACTGATAGATACTATAGATACAGATTTATAGTGGTTCATGTCATAAGTTTTGATGGGTCGTAGCATAGGCGTCTCGCCTGTGCAGTCCGGTCAGGCGGGACGCCTAACCTACGGGCAATAATATATACCATCAAAACTTATGACATGGAGTATTAGTAGTCCATGTCATTAATTCTGATAGGTAGTACGTTCGCGCAGCGTGCCCGCAGGGCTTACATCTTGCTCGCTTTATATAGTACGCGAGCAAGATGCTCGCACTACCAAATTTTCTTTGAACCCCTCAAAACTTATGACACGAACCATTAGTTCTGAGGTGTTAAAAACTACGCTTATCTCTTCCAATTCCTCCGTGTACTCCGTGCCTCTGTGGTAGCCTACCCTTGCCCTTACGGGCACCGCGAACGGGAATGGCTTCGCCAAACGGCAAGGGCTTCGCCAAACGTTCTCTAACCCCCTAAAATTAATGACACAGACCAATAATTTGTACTATCAAACAAATTGAGGATTGTGTATCTGTATAAAAATAGTAAGTTTAATTGTAGTGACCTCTGTAAACCCCTACCCTCCAAACCACCAGCTTCGATTTTAGTTGAACAAAATAATTCAATAAAAACTGTATAAAGTGTCGATCTATAAAACTTCAGGTGGATTTTGCTTGGCATTAGTCGCCAATTATGCAAGATATAAGTTAAAGATTGAGATAGTGAGAAAATTCACATCCGCGTGTTACCCAGTGAGAAAGGGAACTACCACAAGCCGCAAGCAATGCGTCTAAGATGCAGCAAACACCTGAAGTTGACAAGATACAAACTGTTTCGAGTCAATAAAGCTCGCTAAAAGTGGCACAAACTTCTCACATGTCAAAGTTACCTGACAGGGGGAGAAACAACCAAAGCCTAATAATCATAGGCATTTGTTTAAAGCAGATAATTGGTGTAAAACTCACCCCACCACTTGGTAGTGATATTGTACCTTGACAATTGGCACTCATTCATCTCAACTTAACTATT
>JANNFJ010000775.1:0-2542 GCA_031379725.1 Calothrix sp. OTE_75_metabat_31 | reverse complement strand
ATTCAATCAAAGAAATATTTATAACTTCTGTAGCAGTTAGCCCGGTAGCTTCCATTTGCGCGTCGATAGCAGGTTTAACGCTAGCCCATATCTCCACTCTTATTCGGTCGGTTTTCATCTTTAAAAAGTCCAATAAATTCTATTTTGGTTAAATTTAAGCAGCAACTGCTGGTTCGACTTTGCGGTTTTTTGTTGAAACTTGTTCTGTAATTTCCGTAACTTTCACGCTATTACAAGCAATCTCGTGCAATTTTTTAACATTTTCAAATGGTGCATTCTTGGTTAAAGCGAAATTCTTTTTCTTGAAAATGTCTAACAAAAAAGGAAGCATTGCGCCACCACCCAAGACGATTACTCTGTCCCCGCCAAGTTGGTACTTTTCAACCTTAATAACGACAGCTTTTAGATAAGTTGCTATCCATTCCTTCAAACACTCGCGGTAAGCGGCTGTGATGTTTTGTGCGTTTGTACCAAAACCATATCTAATAGTGACTCCATCGGAAGTCTCTACGCCCTTTCTAATCAGGTCAATATCGCGGTCTAAACCAATAGCTCTAAGCGATGGGTGGTCATAAATCAATTGGTAAAGGTGCTGGCAACCAAACCTATAAGGGGGTTCGCGGAGGATTGCATTACCGCTTTTATCAAATCTGGTTAAGATGCTTGTACCGTTGCCAAGGTCTAATACAGTTGTCCCTTGGTCACCTACTGGACGGAAGCACAAACCTTCATCAAATACTTGTGAAATATTTACGTTTACCAATGTCAAAGTGCCATTGATTTTAGCCATGTGTAATCCGTGCAAAGCTGCTTTTAGACCGTTTCCAAATACTTGGCAATCGTGAACGGATGCCACAATATTTAGTTCTAAGTCGTCTTTTGGTAGATTTAATTGGGCTAACGCGGATAAAAGCAGTGGCAATGCTAATTGGACTTTTCCATCAGTACGATTGTCAAAAACTTGTTCCTTGTTATCAAACTGTGCTGCATCATCGCCACAAACCCAAGATTTTCCTTTGAACTTTTTATCAACGTCAATGTTATCGCTTTTAACAAAGTCAACGCGACTCTGCCCTTCGTGAATCGGATTATTACTAATTTCAGCAAAATAACTAGGGAATCTTAAAAAGTCAAATTCCTTGCCCCCTCCCGAAACTTTTATCTTCACTGCACCGTTGCCAACATCTAAGCCGATATTATACTGAACTTTTCTCTTACCTGTCATAATTTATCCTCTTTGTTATTACCATTATAGCACAATAGATCCCGTTTATGCCCAAACAGGGCGTAGTATTAGTGGTTTTCTTGTAAATTATCTCTAAAAACCATGCCCATGTATTCCCTGAAAAGCACTATTGTTACCATTTATGCCCTTATTTAAAATTAAAAAAGTATTCTCAGGGGGTATTTTGTAGCCGTTTTTAGTTATTTTGCGTAGCATTATAGTTTTTGACCATGTATTTAGGTAAATCGCCTGTTAGTACAAATGTTGCGTTTTTTTGAACTTTGCCATGATAAATTTTTAGAAATTTTCACAAGCAATTAAAATAGGGTTCCAACGTTAAAATTATTAAATTACTAACAGCAACTTATAGTTTTATAGCAGCGAGCATTTTTGTAGAACCTTCTGTAGAACCGTGGGGCGGAATTTTGTAGAACCTTCTGTAGAACCTGCGCGGAGGTGTAGAACCCTTGTTCCGGCGTTGCTAACCCCTCTTATTTCGCAGGTTCTACAAAAAAGCGGTCAGAGAATTAATGTTAAGCTACGCTGTAAAAACCTTTATCCTCAACGACGTAACCACCGATAGTTAGTTCTCCTAAGTAAAACATAATTGCCTTGCTAGTGTTATTGCCTTTCTTACCAAAAGGTTTACTTTGGATTAATTCCCGGATAGTCATACCGGAATTATTTTTGTAGATTTTAGTGTAAATTTTTTGTGCTTCATCTGTTAAAGGTTCTTTCGCTACTAGTGTTTCGAGAAACCTTTTGGCATGACCAATATCCTCTATCGTTTCGACCAAGGGAACTTCATTGTCTTCTTCTTCTGATTCAAACTCTTCGATATACGTTGGCGAAACATCTGATAAAAACATCGGGATGTTTTTTTGTGTTGGCAATGGTTCAAGTTTATTGGTTGGCGCTGCCTCTAATTTTGTAGGTGCATTGTTTTCCCATTGCTTTCTATAACTTTGATATTCTTCATAGACAGAATTAGAGACAATCCCTAAAGTCCAGTTATTAAAGTTTCCAAGGACAATAGGCTCGTCCCCATCAGTGGTAATGCTATCAAGTTGATTCTTTAAAGTTTGACGCTTTGCGTTGTCGCCAATTAAGAAGTTATTGCCAAGAGCCAATTCGATAAACTCGCGCTTGCCGTTCTTAGCAAGAAATATCATATCACCTACTGAACGAGCCGAGGCACTTCCCATAAAAGGTAAATCCTGGACGTTTGAAGAATGGCTGCTAACAAAAACTGCTGAGTTATATTCCCTGCCAACCAACCAATATTCGTTCAGCAAGGTCATTAAATGGTCGTACAAA
>JANNFJ010000770.1:0-6323 GCA_031379725.1 Calothrix sp. OTE_75_metabat_31 | reverse complement strand
AGAGCAGTGCTTTAACGTCGTTGAGCAGGAACAATAGGAGAGCTATTATGCTCTCTAAAATTGAGAAAGGTTATGTATAAAAGACTCTATACAACGGTACGGTTGCAGTGTATAAGCTTCTTATTTATATCTAATAGATTGTTCCATGCATAAAGTGGAGTAGCTGAAATTATGAAATTAGCTGTCTATGGTAAAGGAGGAAGCGGAAAGACGACCATTAGCGCCAGTCTACTGCAATTTCTGAATTACTTTTGTGATTTTAAGGTTCTTGGTATTGATGGCGACCACAATCTACATCTTGCGAATGAACTTGGGGCAACGATTGCTAATTTACAACGGGGTTCTAGGGGAACTGCACGCGATATTGGTAACGATTTAGAATGGTTGCGCTGTTATTTTGCTGGTACAAACCCGCGCATTACTGCCGATTTACCGATGATTAAAACGACACCTCCAGGGGAAGGTTCGCGGCTGTTAAAGCTTGGAGAGCCTGGGGAATGGAGGGAACGCTATGTTACTGTCATTGATGGGGTGGAGTTGATTCGAGTTGGAGATTTTACCGAGGACGATTACCGGAAGAAATGCTTTCACAGCAAAACTGGTGCCGTCGAAATTTTTCTCAAGCATATTTGGGAAGATAACAATGAGGCGATAATTGTTGATATGTCTGCGGGTAAGGATGTTTTTGCTTCACCTTTGCCTAGTTTGTTCGATGGTAATATTTACGTAGTTAAACCAACGCGCAAATCAGTTAGCAATGCCCTTGATTTTCTCACCCATGCCCGAAAATTCGGTGTGTCAATGCTGCTTGTGGCTACAGATATCTGTGAAAATGAAGAAGTAGAAGCGATTGAAAGCTTTTTGGCACGCAAAGTTGATGCGGTAATTCCCCATGATGAGTTTTTTGTACAAAGGGATAGTTTGTTACTAGAACGTCCTCCTCATGTGCGGGAAGCAAGTTTTGCTGTTTTAGATGCGTTGTACTATTTGACAGACTTGTTGCAACAACTTCCCGAACACAACTGGGATAGAATACTGACCAAGATGATTTACCATCACGAAGAAACCGCCAATGATTGGGCTGGTACTAAGTTTAACGAGCAAATTCAACCTGGGTTCAATCCGTTTGAATATTTCCAGAAAATGCCTGCATATTCTTTGAATTAAGAAACATTCATAACAAGCGGTGGCGTAAATTCAATCACAACACCGCTTTCCTCACATTACTTCGTTATTTATACATATAATACTGATAATCATTATTTATATAAGCTTGTTAAAAAAGTTTACAAAAATTATAAATTTATTGCTTGTATTGCTCTTGTACGATACGGACACAGGCAATGGCTGCTGCGATGCCCGTAGGCTTCCATTCTCCTCCGCAGACGCTACCTGTTGCCGGGGTACGATTCGGGTATCGCAGTTCTAGATTAATAGTAAATTTAATCAAACAATAATAGTTCTCATTATTAAAATAGTGCTAGTATACACAGGGCTTGGGCGAAACAAGTATTTACACTTATGGTACTGAGCCTTTAAGAACATCTACCTGTGGAGTATTGGCACAATGACAACGAACCAATTTTTCAACGAAGAACTTTACCTTGCTAAGAATCCAGAAGTTGCTGATTCTGTGACATCCGGAAAGTACGCTTCCGGATACGATGAATTTATCGAAGTTGGGCAATTTGTCGAACGCAACGGCGTTATCTTCAATGGTACAAATGGGAATGACACAGTTCAAGCTTCAGGGCAAAAATCCTCAGTAATTGGTGTCAATATTGAGACAGCCTCCGTTAGAAACCGACTGATTAATGCCGAAACATCATCCTTGGGAGTTGGCGAAATCGATATTTTGCTGGGTTCACCCGGACGTAATGTATTTTACCTTGGTGATAATGCAGCAGAAAAACCCTCAGATTTCTATTTAGGTAATGGGGATAATGATTACGCACGAATTCGTTATTTCGACCCCACTAGTGAAGATGCGGTATATCTAGCGGGAAAACCTCAAGACTATACATTAGAAACGGTAGGTCTGAGCGTTCGCATTTCTAAAAACGATGGCCTGATTGGTATTGTTGAGGGTGTAACAAAGCTGATTCCAGATGGCTTGTTTACAGAAAATGGTTTACTATTATTTGCTCCAAATAATGCTTACTATGCTACGAACAGTCAGCCCTACTTCAATCAACCAGCATACTTAGCAGCAAATCCCGATGTCAAAGCGCTGATTGAGGCAGGAGAATACCGATCGGGATGGGATCACTTTATCAAAGCTGGGATTGATGAAGGAAGACAAACATTTTTCAACGGAGTAGTAGGAGACGATCGCTTTTTCTATCCGCTTGGAAATGCAACGGTAGTGAGTTTTCCAATTACTGAGTATGACCCAGAAACAGGAGCAATTAAAACAGCGACTACTGGGACGGGTGACAGAGACCACTATCACGGTTCTTTTGGTAATGACCGCTTTTTGTTGGGGAATGCTGGACAAGATTTCTACGTTGGTAAAGGGGATAAGGATTATGTCTTGATTGGTGATTTCGATCCGAAAAAAGACCAATTGATTGTCGCTGGTAATCTTGATGACTATCAGCTAGGTATTTACGATGATTTGTATGAAGGAGTTGTCTATAAGGAATTCCAGATTGCAAATAAAGATGGTGATATCATTGCTCGGATTGAAAATGGTGAGAATCTGAAACTCGTGCAAATTGCCAGTAGTATTCCTGGTACAAATGCTTTGGTTTCTACAGAGTACCAAGGATTAGCTCCAACAATTCCCAACGAACTCAAATTTGGTACATTGGACGATGATATTATCACTATCGATAAAAGTAATCAATTAGTTTTTGCGGGAGCAGGAGACGATTTGATTGATGCCATTGCAAGTCCGGGAAATAATCGCCTCTACAGTGGCAGTGGTAATGATACATTTATCCTTGGTCAAGGAGATGTAGTTTTTGGGGAAGCTGGAAGCGACAAGTTTTTCGCCAAATCCAGTGGTAGAAATGTGCTAACAGGTGGTAGTGGTGCGGATCAATTCTGGATTGCTTCGGGTGAAATACCTGAACAAGCCAACAGTATCACTGATTTTACCGTTGGTGAAGATGTCATTGGCATTGCCGGAAGTGGTGGCAGTTTCAGCAATTTGACATTCACGCAACAAAACCAGGATTTACTAGTTAGCTTTAATAGCAGTAACTTAGCTGTTCTCCAAGGTATTCAAGCTTCGAGTTTGAATGCTAACAGTTTTGTATTTGTCTAATTTCCTCCTTGAAAGTTCGTCCTGTACCCGACGTATCCGCTCAAAAAGTCGGGTATCTTTCTTAATAACTAAGATTTGCATGGTGCTTGACCGAAAACACAATAGACATCTCCACAAATAAACTATGCGTTACCCAAAACCCTTATAGAGACGCGATATATGCCTTTATCGGCACGCTACGCGTTAGCGTTCGCGCAGCGTTGCCGCAGGCTAGCTTCGCCTTAGCGATACGCGTCTCTACATTCTTTTCTGGAGATGTCTAATATATAGGTGTTTTTAAAATCGGGGATTTTTCTGTTCCGTTTTTATGCGAATGTCATTCTGTGGCTTGCCTCCCGAAAGGACTAAATTTATTCATGATAATAATTATTATTATTAAAATATGCTAACATAATCTTGTCGGGTATCTAACATAGGTAATGGGGAATCTATCGCTGTCCCGCAACCGTAAAACTGATGTAGTGTCTTTGTCAGGATGCCCGCCAAAATTAAAGAAAGTATTTGTCTTCAAGGTGCATACCAAAAACTTTATTAGTATTTCTACAAAAATTACCCCATATACGTTTTACCAACATATACATATATGTTGGTAAGACGATTCTTTTATCTTGTACTGCACGGTACTAATTTCATCAATAGCGCTGTCCTAGTAATCCAAGTGAGGCCTTGCGCCCCTACCGGGCGTGTAAAATGGCTGTACCTCACCCGATTGAGAAACACTATAATTCCCGCACATTTCCTCTATTACGCACAGCCACAGGCATTACTACCACAACCTTGCATGGTCTTATGACCTTCTGCACAAGCTTCAGAGCAATAATATTTGCTTTCCTTTTGGATTGAATCTTCAACGGAAACTACGCATAGGCAAGACTGGCAAGCACACTTCATTAGGGTTACGCTTTTCATCGATAGCACCTTTTTTCTACAACAAATTAAATATAACACATGAACAGATGTTCAAATGTAATTAGCATAAATTCATGTTTGGGCAAGATAGAGAGATACATTTGGGTGGATTTTGCTCAAATAAAAGCCCCAACTTGCAATTAGGGCAAATATTTTATGTAATAATGATTATTATTATAAAATATTCAAGGTATCGCAACCGAAATAAGGCAAAGCACATAAAGGATAAACGGGTATGTCTGGCTTAAAAGCAAAAACACAGGGCGAGTTTGAGCAACATTGGCGAGGAATGTTATCAGATTATGTAACAGCTCTAGCCTGGTCGCCTGAAGGTAAAATTCTAGCAGTCAGTTCTGCGTCTGGAGAGGTAGTTTTGTATCATGGTGAGAAAACAAAACATGTAGTATCTCTACAAACCGAATCCGGAGAATCTGTCAATTGTCTGGTTTTTTCTAGAGATGGACAATTTCTCGCTACAGGTGGGCAAAATGGTCAGGTAAAGATTTGGCGTTTACACGAAAACAATCCGGAACTTGTCAGTATTTTAGGAAACAAACGCGACTGGGTTGACCGAATGGCATGGAGTCCTAAAAAAAATTAACTAGCGTTCAGTTTAGGTCAAATAGTGCAGGTGTGGAACGCGGATTTAGGCGATATTGAAACCACCCTAAATTTTGGTAATTCCTCTGTATTAGATATCACCTGGCATCCCAATGGCGAAAGTTTAGCGGTTGCAGGTTATCAAGGCGCTAAGATTTGGATGGTTGAGAATTGGGACGATGAACCGTGTTTGTTGCCTGTTGATTCAGCCAGCTTGGCAATAGCTTGGTCTCCCGATGGTAAATATATCGCCTCTGGTAACATGGAACGCACCATTACCGTTTTGGAATGGAATAACCCCATTCCTTGGGTAATGCAAGGTTTTCCTGGTAAAATTCGCTGCTTGGGATGGTCGGATACAGCGACAAAATCGGGCGCACCTCTACTGGCTGCATCGAGTGTTGAGGGGATAGCTGTGTGGGAAAAAGAAGACTCGGAGTGGGACGTTCGCATCCTATCAAGACATGAAGACTTAGTACAATCACTCCAATTTCAACCAAACTCCTATTTACTAGCTTCTGCGGGTGCCGATGGTAAGGTTTGCCTGTGGAATAAAGGGAGGAAATTAATTCAGTTTCTTGATGGTGCGGATGGGGGATTATCTTGCTTATCTTGGCATCCCCAAGGACATCAATTCGCAGTTGGGGGAAATAATGGCGAACTCATTATCTGGTCAAAGGGAATGCGAGGTAAAGGGTTCGGGCGCATTTAGTTTTAATCACAGTAAAAAGGTGCATTAACATGAATCTAAAAATTACAGCTTGTTTAATTTCTATTGCCCTAACTTTAGATTTAGCAGCTTGTTCTCAAAGCAGCACCAGCAAGCGTTGCAGGCATAGCTTGATACCAAAAAAAATCCGCAAGGGTAATTAATGCGATCGCTACTCCCTACTCCCTAACTTCAACGATGATTTTTCCCACCTACTTATAATATGTAATCTTTAAAATCGTCCCATTTATCGCAAACCCGTTTATAACATTCAGATGGCGAAATTGCGAATGGCAATACATTTATTTCAATTTGAGAGCCAATTTTTATCAGCATAATGACATCGGTTTCGGGGTTATATTTATCGACTTCTTCAAGAATAAGCCTAATTGCCTCTTTTCCCAAAATCCACTCATTGAGATAAGCTGTCAGGTTAGGTTTAGTCACAAAGTGAATATTGGTAATATCTCCTGGTGATAAATTTTCTGCACTTTGTATACTTTTACTTCTACCCATGATTGAGGGAAATAAGAAAGAAAACTTTTTTGCTGAAGCGGATGAAGATAAACCAACTTCATAAATATAACAAAGCACGCATCCTCTTCCAGATTCTATAAAACCTTTCCAAGCAGCGTAGCCAATAAGTAAAAAATTAGTAATGTCTATTTGCACTAGCTATTCACTATTATCGGAGGTAATTATTTCTTCCGGGAGTTCTTATTTATTCTTTCGATTAGTCGATATGGTGAATCAAAAAAACGAGCAATGTAATTTTAACTTTTGAAAAAAGGGCAACTTCAAATAAAATTACCCAAAGAAATTTTGGTGAAAGAA
>JANNFJ010000760.1:0-2530 GCA_031379725.1 Calothrix sp. OTE_75_metabat_31 | reverse complement strand
CCCGTGATATATGCCGGTACTGCACCAATTAAAAGTAGCAGTACTAGTAACAATAATGCTGCCAGTTGAGAGTACTGGCGTTCTTTGAAGAATTTAGATAGGGAGACCATTGATAATAAAATACATTACTTAAATCTAAATATTACATTTATTTACCTAATTATGTGTTCAGTGAATTTAGGGAGTGGAGTGTGGGGAGTTAAGGAGAAGAAAAACTGAAGGGTTTAAACCAGTCGTAAGGGCACTTGGGTATCGTGCCCCTACATGTGGTCTATTTACCCGAAAACTGCTGTAACAGGGGTAGAGTTAATTTTCCTCTTCTATTTTTTGCTCCCTACTCCCTTTCCAAAGTAATAATTGTCACTTCTGGTGGGCAAAATAGCCTTCCTGGAGGATAAGTACCTAAACCACGATTAACATAAAGTTGGTTTGTTCCGACTTTATGGAAACCTTGCGACCATTCCCAATGACGCACGACTTTTGCACAACCACCCCGGAGGAATGGAATGTATTTGCGGATTTTGCGGGGTATTTTCCGAATGATTTTGTTGTAATAAATTACTGCTGGGCCAATACCAGGTATAATGATTTGCGAACCGTGGGTATGACCTGACAGTTGCAAGTCAACGCGCCATTTTTCCAGAAACTCGGCTGTATCTGGGTTGTGGGATAGAACGATGCGGGGAATTGTCGGATCGAGTCCATCGAAAACATGTGCTGGGGTAAATTCACCCGACCAGTAATCTGCCAGCCCGACTATTGGTAGTTCTTTGCCTAATGGGTAGGCAATGTCATTCCATAATACTTTAATGCCGATGCTGGTAAAAGCCTCGGTGATTTCGGATTGCGATCGCTTGTAGTAAATATCATGATTGCCTAGTGATGCAAAAATTCCAGCACGCGATCGCAAATGTTTGAGTCGTTGCATTAGTTTATGGACTGGGGATGGGTCGTCAGTAACGTAGTCACCAGTTAGTACAATTAAATCGGGTTCGGCAGAATTGGTGATTGCGATCGCTTGTTCCAAAGTTCGTTCAGATAATCGCAATCCATCGTAATGCAAATCTGACAATTGCACTAAGACCGTACCATCTAACGTCCGAGGCAAATCTGCAATCCTAACCGCTATCCTCTCTACACTCAACGGTCCAGTTAATAACCAGTGCATAAGGCTGACATACTCCTCATACGAGCGCTATCAGCTTAACAAATCATGGTTATAGTTTACGTATAAACCGTAATAATTTATTGAAAACTTTATTGAATGTTGCTTTTTGCAGTATCAATACTTAAGAGCTACCACTTTTAGATTCTAGTATTGTTCGCACTTCTAGATAAAAATCAGGCAATTTCACTATCAAAGGCAAGTTTTAATTGTATTAGTTGCTACTCGCTAAATCCAGTCTTTAAGTAATGTAGTATATTTGCTAATAATTCCTAAAAGTACTGAGAGTATAGATTATCGTCTATGTATGGAATTATTAAGCTCTAAGCTAAATTTAATCAGATTTTAAACAATTTTCGCTAATTTGTTAGCCAAATACCAATAGACAATAATTATCAATTACTTGCTTTTGTTATTGACTTAGGTTACAGTCTAATTATGGTTAAATCTATATATTCGTTTGTATATACAGGAGGCTAATTATGCTAACAGTATAAATTTCTGTCAATTCCAACTAAACCAGCTTTCATAGTCGAAAAATTAGGTAAAATCCATAGATGCTGTCGTTGAGAAACAGTGAAATCGAGCTTATCGAAAATACTGAGTTTTTAAAACAACAAAGTATTGAACGTTTGATTGTTTAGTTTAAATAAGCATGGTGTATTAATTTTAAATAGATAATCAAAAACATTGCTTTTTTGCGGAATTCATGATTCACGAAACCCAATATTATCAATGGATTCTGAATCTTTGCTAGTCAAGCTTGAAATTATAAATTAGTGAATCTAAGTAAATACTTTGATTCATTATGTATGCAATTTTTCAAGAATCTTGAGTATTTTTGATTATGTAACTTAAGATAGATTTCTATCAGTAGAAAAATACTTAAGAATGTTTAATATACACAAAGTATGCTTACTATCAATTAAGTAGTCATCTAACATGGTAGTTTTACCGATAAATAAAAACATTTCTATGCTTCTGGAGGGATTGCTATAAAAATTCTTCGAGAATTGTATTTTTTTATCAAGATAAATTTGCGTTAGATGATCTAAGTTGTAAATTGTGAGTTTTTTAATATCGAAATTAAGGTGTATTTCCTCAATGGATAAAGTGGTTATTTATAAGGCTTTCTTTGTCTATCAAATCTTATTTTTCCAAATTTTTTTAATGAATAAGTGTAAGTAAATGAGTAACTTCTTTTGTTCTGATAACTCACGAAATGTAGGAGAAGAGATAATTGGCAGCGCTGCCAACCATCAAACTTATATATTAGTTGAATGTCCTCCACCTTGGATGTCAGATCCTTTTAGTTCAAAATGGGTTCCCAATAACTTAAAAGAATTAGTTAATGAAGTAAAACGT